>DATFKQ010000029.1:0-4781 GCA_035268565.1 Desulfotignum sp.
TTCCTCCCATGTGTTCGGCACCCATGTGGTAAACGGTGTGGGGGGCAGCGGTGAGTTCACCCGGAACAGCCACCTGTCCATTTTCATGACCCCGTCTGTGGCAAAAGGGGGTAAAATCTCGTCGGTGGTGCCCATGACCCCCCATGTGGACAACAACGAACATTCGGTGCAGATTGTTGTCACGGAACAGGGTCTGGCTGACCTGCGGGGCCTGGGGCCCATGGAGCGGGCAAAAAAAATCATCAACACCTGCGCCCATCCGGCCTATCGGCCCTGGCTGATCGATTACCTGAAACAAAGCCCCAGGGGGCACATCTGCCATGACCTTTCCCGGTGTTATGAACTGCACCGAAACTTTATGGAAACAGGGGCCATGCTGCCGGATTTGTAATCAATTTAGTGCATAGAAAAAGAATAATTTACAGAATATTCAAAAGGAAAGTGTGAAAGTTTCCGAATCGGAACAAAAACCGAATCCGAGGATAGGCATTTTTTCAAAGGATTGCCACCCAAAAAAAATTTCACGCCCCTGATTCATTCATTGAAAAGGGGCGTGAAACAGCTGGGGATAAATTATGTGCATTTTTTACACACCGGTGCCCGGCACCGGGTCTGGTCTCTGTCTCGGCAAGTTTCCTGGAACATGGGATCATTCGACAGGCAGCATGCCCTTTTCCAGGATCAGGGACCGGCCTTTTTCAGACGTGAGGAAATCCACAAATACCTTTACAGTGCCGGCAGGTTCGCCCTTGGTCACCAGATTGAACATCTGGTAATACGGGTAATCTGCATCACCGGGTTTGGTGCCGTCGATCTGAATCACCTTCACTTTGGGATGGGTGATCTGGGCGCCTCTGGAGATAAAGGACACTGCACCCGGAGGCAGAGATTCAATGGCTTCCAGCACCCGGGTGGACGCGTAGGTCATGTAATCATAGTGCACATCGTTGTGGCGCATCACCTGGCGCCTGAAATTTTTGTGGGCACCGGTCTGATCGCCCGGCACCACCAGGGTGACGGCCAGGTCAGGACCGCCCACCTCTTTCCAGTTGGCGACATTGCCTGAAAACAATGACTGAAGCTGTTCTGTGGTCAAGGCATCCACAGGGGTGGATTGATGGGTGATCACCGCCAGGGGATCTTTGGCAAAAGGGATAGCCACAAGTCCGAAATTCTTTTCCCGCTGGGAAAGGGGGCGGACCGAACTGGCCACATCGGTCATGTCCTGCAGCAGCCGGTAGACGCAGGACTGGGATGATGCCACAAACAAGTCGATGTCAATGCCGGTATCCTTTGTAAAGGTTTTCAGCCTGCTGTTTTCGAACGCCTCAAACACCTGGGCTGAAGCACTGTACCGCAGTGACTGGCCGGCCGCCGCAGTCATTGGCGCTATCAGTGACAATACCAGCAACCCTACGCCAACTAAACTTAGTCTAACCATTAATTTTTTCATGCTCGTTCCTCCATTGTAATTCAGTAATCCGGGTTTTAGGCAAAAACCTCAAAACCTTTTTTGCCTGTTTGAGGTTTTACCAGTTCAATTTGTATGCCAGGCACTGAAAGTTGTTTTTGTATTATACTAACTTATTGTTTTTTAATGAAAAAATTTAAATATCGTTTTGTATTGGTTTCAGAAGAACCCATGGTAAGGATCATGCGTAAAAAAATCCCGTCATATTTTTTTTCCGTTCGTAAAAAAACATGACGGGATGATTTCCGTATATTTCTTATTTTATAAAAAAGGAGGGATTCAGCCCAATTCATGGGTGAGGCCCTGTTTTTTTTTGCACCGGCGGTGATGGTCACTTCACGGATTTTTCCGGAAACGGTTTTAATCTGTATGGTATAATCAGTAATCTCTCCATCCGCCTTGATTTGACGGACCACATGGGCCCGCTGCTTCAGATCCAGATAATGGTCATTGATATTGGCGGCCAGGGCCTGCTCCAGGTCTGTAAAGCCGAACAGTTTTTCCGTGGCGTTGGAAATATTGACGATCCGGGTACAGTCTTCCGGGGCGGTGGTCAACAACCCCTTCGGTGATCATGTCCAGCAATGCAGCCGTATCAAATTTTTTTAAAGGGCTCATTTTCCTTTTTTTACCTCCAGAACTCCGGCACCACCAGAATAATGACCGTATAGATCTCAAGCCGTCCCAGCAGCATACACCAGGCCAGCACCCATTTGGCCATGGCCGGCAGATGGGCGAAGTTTTCCGCCGGCCCCACCGTGCCGAAACCCGGTCCGATATTGCCGAGGCAGGATGCAACCGCGCCCAGGGCGGTGACAAGGTCCAGGCCCATGGCAGCCAGAACCGCGCCGGCAGCCGCAAACAAAAACAGGTACAGGGCCAGAAATCCCATGATGGACCGGAGCACATGTTCCGACACCACCATGCGGTTGAGTTTGACATGGCGGACATTTCTGGGGTGGATCAGGCCGAACAGTTCCCTGTAGGCATATTTGAAACATACAATCAGCCGGGCGATTTTCATGCCGCCGCCGGTGGACCCGGCCGAGGCCCCCATAAACATGCAGGCAAACAGGATCACCTGGCTCATTCCCGGAAAGAGCTCATAATCGGAGGTGGCATAGCCGGTGGTGGTGAGAATGGAAACCGCCTGAAAGGAGGCGGACTGAAAAGCAGCGGCAAAAGAATCATATACGCTGCCGTGGATATCCAGGGTGATGGCCAGAGTAAAAATCAGGGCAAGGAGTAAAAAAGTTTTGCATTCCGTATCCCGGAAGAATACCAGGGGTTTGCCCCGCAGCATCTGAAAGTGCAAAGAAAAGTTGATGCCGGCAAGGACCATGAACACCACAATCACATAATGGATATAGGCGCTGTCATAGTGGGCAATGGAGGTGTTTTTAGGGGAAAACCCGCCGGTGGGCATGGTGGTCAAAGCATGGCAGATGGATTCAAAGACTGACATGCCGCCGATGGCCAGAAGAATGACCAGCACAAGGGTCAGACCGGCATACACCATCCACAGAATTTTGGCGGAATCGCTCAGGCGGGGGGCCAGCTTGTCCGGCACCGGACTGGGCACCTCTGCCTTGTACAGCTGGATGCCGCCCACCCCCAAAAAAGGCAGGATGGCCAAAGACAGCACAATGATGCCCATGCCCCCCAGCCACTGGATCAGGCTCCGCCAGAAAAGCAGGCTGGGAGCGGCCGCCTCGATATCGGTCATGACCGAGGAACCTGTGGTGGTGAACCCGGAAATGGATTCAAACACCGCATCGGTAACGGTGGCAAAATCCGGGGAAAAATAAAAGGGCAGGGCACCGAACACCCCGATGGCGGTCCAGCTTAAAGCCACCACTGCCATGCCTTCTTTCTGGTTGATGAAGGGGGCGTCCTCATCCATATGCCGGGACAGCAGTTTGAGCAGAAGCCCTGCTGCAGCGGTTATCAGCATGGACCACATAAAGGAGACATGGGCGCCATCCTTGAAGTAAACACTCACCACCAGGGGGGTGGCCATGATAAGGGCCAGCACCAGCAGAAAAAGACTGATAATTCCTGCAATATACCGCCACCGCATTTAAAAAAATTCCAGTTTCACGGTGAGCAGCTTTTCCATTTTTTTGACAGCATGCTTGACCGTGAAAACAATGACCTGGTCTCCGGGGGTTACCACACTGTCTCCTGCGGGGATGATGATGGTGCCGTTTCGGATGATGCACACCAGCAGGGCACCTTTGGGCATATGTATGTCTTTCAGGGGCCGGTCCGTGATGTCGGAGGTTTCAAGGGCGATTGCCTGGATGAATTCTCCGCGTTCTCCGAATATGGAGATGTCAGACAGCACCTTTCCCTGCCTGACATTCTGGAGAATGGAACTGACCGCAGACAGGCGGGGGCTGACTACTTTTTCAATGCCGATGGTGGCCAGAAAGGGATAATAGCTGGATTTGCCGATCCGGGTCACCGTGTTCTCCACCCCAAGGTTTTTGGCCAGAAGAGAGACCAGTACATTGGTTTCATCATCATCTGTGACTGAAATCACGGCATCGATCTGGCTGAGGTTTTCTTCTAAAAACAGCTTCTGGTCTGAACCGTCCCCATGGAGCACCACGGTTTTGTCCATCTGTTCCGCCAGTTCCAGGCACCGGGATTTGCTGGCTTCAATGATTCTGGTCTTGATGCCTTCTTTTTCCATCTGCCCGGCAAGGCGGGCACCGATGCGGCCCCCTCCCACAATCAATGCACTTTGAATGGGTTTGACCTCAATACCGAAAAGTTTCAGGGTATCGCGGAGCTGGTCTGCCTGGCAGACAAAATATACCAGGTCTTCGGGGAAAATACAGTCATCTCCCCGGGGAACAATCACCTCGTTTTTTCGGATGATGGCGGCGATAAGGGGGCGGTTGCTTCCGAACCGGTCCTGGAAATCCTTCAGACAGACCCCTGCCATGACCGAGTCATAGCCGATGCGAATGCCGGTATACCGGACTTTTTCATCAGCAAATCCGCCGGCGTCCAGGGCCTGGGGTATATCCACCAGCCTGCGGATGGTATTTACCACCTCTATTTCAGGGTTGATGATGGTATCAATATAGGGAATCTGGTTTTTAAAGGTTTCATGGTAGGCATCAAAATCCGTGTTTCTTATGCGTGCCAGTTTTTTGGTGGAAGGGGACAAAAGATTGGTGACCAGGCAGGCGGTGAGGTTGATCTCATCACTGTCAGTGACTGCCAGCAGAATATCGGTTTCCTGTATCCCGGCCTGGGTCAAAATTGCAGGGCTGCTGCCGGACCCTTCGATCACCTG
>DATFKQ010000030.1:0-3189 GCA_035268565.1 Desulfotignum sp.
AAAGGAGAAAAAAAAGAACGATATAGCAAGGTTCAAAAAATTTTTAAGGGAGCAGCAGAGGAAAATAGGCTTAATTAAATTTCAACGATTTTGACAGCTCTCATTTTTTTTCAGTGATGTCCGGTTAGGTTTTTGCATATAATTGCATTCATTTTTTTCAAAAAGGTCATTTTTTACTTGACAAAACCAAAAAAAATTTTTCAGGGCCTTGAAATTATTATTTACTATAATTTCAAGGAGTTACAAATTGACCACAACATCGATCCCAAAGAAAAAAATTGAGTCCTCGACCTTTGACAAATTCATCGCCCCGCTGTTAAGATTGTTACCTCTTGCGCCGCTGTTATTACCAAAAGGAGACCGTCCGTTAAAAATGAATTTTGAAGAACAATTGAAAGCCCTGATATACTTTCACCTCCAGGAACATGATTCTGCCCGCCATCTTATTCAGGACATGGAAGAAAATGATTTTGCAAGAGAGAATATAGCCCCGGAGGGCGGTATCAGCAGAAGCAGTTTTTCAGAAATCATTAACGGTCGCGGCCTTGAACAGTTGCAGTTCATGTTTGAAAACCTTTATAAACAGGCTGCAAAATCACTTCCAAAACAATTTCAAGAGCTGGGTGAGCTGATATCCATTGATGGAAGCCTGATTAGTGCCGTTCTTTCAATGTATTGGGCCGATTACAGGAAAGGATCCAAAAAGGCAAAAGCACACTGTGGATTTGATATCAACCGGGGCATCCCCAGCAAGATTTATCTGACCGATGGTAACGGAGGAGAACGTCCCTTTGTAAGCCAAATTCTCTCAAAAGGCCAAACAGGCGTTTTGGACAGGGGATATCAATCTCATCATGATTTTGACCAGCTTCAAGAAGAGGAAAAGCACTTTGCCTGTCGTATCAAATCCAAAACAACGAGAACGGTCATTCAAGAAAATGCGGTGGAAGCTGGAAGTCATATTTTCTATGATGCCGTGGTTCTTCTCGGGACTCCCGGACAAAACCAGACTGTCAGGCCGGTCCGGGTTGTGGGATATCAGGTAGCTGGTGTAAAGTATTACGTAGCTACCGACCGACATGACCTGACAGCAGAACAGATAGCCACTGTGTACAAGCTCAGATGGACGATAGAGTCATTTTTCAAATGGTGGAAAAAGCATTTGAAGGTTTATCACCTGATTTCCAGAAGTAAGCATGGCCTCATGGTTCAAATACTTGGCGGCTTGATAACCTACCTGTTGATGGCAATCTATTGTCGTGAACAATTCAACGAAGAGGTTTCCATCAAAAGAGTTCGTGAGCTTCGGACCATCATTTTGAATGAATTGTTTGCCGGCCAGGATGAGATCGACAAAGTCGAGAACCTAATTTTCAAAGAGCAAGGCAAATCGTTACATGCAAAAACCTAACCGGACATCACTGGTTTTAGCTTATTCATTGAGATTTTTTAATGTTAAGAGCTTTTATAGATTATTGTTTGCGAGAGGAAATTATGGGCAAAAAAGATATCATAGAAATTTTACGTAACTATAAAAATGAAGTTTCTAATCAATATAATATCCTGACCATCGGCGTTTTTGGTTCTGTTGCTCGTGGGGAGTCAGGAAATGAGAGTGATGTTGACATAGTGATCCGTATTTCTGAACCCGATTTTTTCATGCTTGCGGGGATAAAAGAAGATTTAGAAAAAAGATTTAACAAATCTATTGATATTGTAGCTTACACAGACTCAATGAACCCTTTTTTTAAAAATAGGATAGACCATGAGGCTGTGTATGCCTGATATGCATGGCTGGGAAAATTTTTTTAAAATGTATGGACCGCCACACTGGGAAATCCGAATGCAGCGGTTTTACCTGTCTCAAGCCTGAACTGCCTGATATGGGCTGCAGGCCAGACAGCTTCAAACATCACGCCCTGTGTTTCCAGCTGCACCCGCAGAAATACGCCGCAGCTTGCGATGTCTATTATGTTTCCGGTAAAATGGTTTTCCCAGACCGGGTTTCCCGGGATATGAAACAGGATGTTTTCCGGCCGGATGCCCATATGCTGATGTGCCGGGTCGGGCGGGCCAGGGGGAAGGATTTTAAGCGGGGTGCCTGTGATCTGCAGGCTGCTCCCGTTCAGATGATACGGCATGATGTTTTTCATCCCTACAAAATTGGCGGTGAACCTGGAATCGGGTTTTTCAAAAAGCGACAGGATATCTCCCTGCTGCATGATGCGGCCGTCTTTGATAATGGCACCCCGGTTGGCCAGGTACAGCACTTCGTCAAAATTGTGGGAGACCATGATGATGGTCATGTTCAGGTCTTTGTGCACCTTTTTGAGCAGTTGCCTGGCCTCGTCGTGAAATACCGGATCCAGGGCGGACAAAGGTTCATCCAGCAGCAGTACCCGGGGATTTAAAATCAGGGACCGGGCCAGGGCCACCCGCTGCTTTTCGCCGCCGCTCAGGTTATGGGGATACCGGCGGAGGATCTTTTCCAGACCCAGGGCCGAAACCAGGTAGGTAAGCCGCTGCCCTGCTTCATTTTTTGAAATATTGTGAAATGCTGTTCCGTAGAGGATGTTTTTGAAGACAGTCAGGTGGGGAAACAGGGCAAAATCCTGGTACACCAGGGCCAGGCTGCGTTTTTCCACCGGATACCGGGTGATGTCTTTGCCCTCGGACAGCAGCCGGCCCGCGGTAAAGGGCATGATCCCCATGATCCCTTCCAACAGAAGGGATTTTCCCGACCCGGTGGGGCCGATGAGCGCAAAAAAATCATGTGGGTGCACCTGCAGGTGGATGTCTGTGAGAGAAAACCCGGGCAGGTGAAGAGAGATATGTTCCAGGGTGATCATGGGTTACCGGCTGTGGGGGTGAATGGATTTTGACAGCATGCGCAGCAGCACAAACAGGGCAAAGGAGAGGAAAATGAGCCAGACCGCTATGGGCTGGGAGTATTTCAGGCCAAAGGCGGTGAACCGTTCATAGATCATCACAGGCGCTGTCATGGGGTGATAGGCCACAATCACCACGGCACCGAATTCGGAGATGGCCCGGGCAGTGCACATGATGGTGCCCAGTATCATATGCCGCCAGGTCAACGGAAAGGTGATGCGCATAAATGTGGTAAAAGCGCCGGCCCCCAGGGTACGGGAGGCGTTTTCCAGCCGGACCGGCACGCTGTCAAAACCCGAT
>DATFKQ010000031.1:0-3800 GCA_035268565.1 Desulfotignum sp.
ATGGCCTGCACCGGCACCCCCAGCAGCCCGAAATGGTCCAGGGCCACGGCCATGATCAGCTGGCCCGCCACCACCAGGCTGAAGGTGAGGGTCGCCCCCAGCCGGGGGGTGAGCACAATCACCGCAGTGACATAAAACGCCCCTAGCAGTCCCGCCATCCACACCCACCATTCGATCCCGGCAGCATGGCGCACCGCGGTAAAATCCATGCGCAGGGCAAAACCGTAAACCAGCAGCCCCAGCGTCCCCACAAAAAACGAAATCAAGGCCGCATACACCGGGTCCCCGATGGCCCGGCCCATTTTCCCGTTGAATCCGGCCTGTACAGGGGCCATCATGCCGGCCACCAGGGCGGTGAGCAGCCATATCACTTTCATACCGTTTTTTTCCTTTTACCTGTCCGCCAGGATGGTGACATTCACTTTCCGGTTCCTGGGGCCGTCAAATTCACAGAAAAAAATGGATTGCCAGGTGCCCAGAACCAGGGACCCGTTTTCCAGGGCCACCATTTCCGACGGCCCGAACAGGCTGACTTTTATGTGGGCTGCAGAATTGCCTTCCCTGTGTTTGTAACGGTCATCCCAGGGAACGATCTTGTTGATGGTGCTCAGGATATCAATTGGTACGGCAGGATCGGCATTTTCATTGATGGTGACCGCCCCTGTGGTATGCAAAGAGCAGACATGCACCAGGCCGTTCTGAATGCCTGACGATGTCACCGCCTGCCGCACCTGATCGGTAATATCCTTCATCTGGGTTCTGCTGTCGGTTTTAACGGAAATAATCATGTCATATCTCCTTTTGAAAAAAGAATATTATCCCTTTACCAGGTCCAATGCCTGTTTCACCACATTGTCCACGGAATATCCCAGTTTTTCCAGCACCACCCCGCCCGGTGCCGAAGCGCCGAACCGTTCGATGCTGATGACCGCCCCGTCAGGCCCCACATATTTTTCCCATCCCATGGCAATACCGGCTTCCACAGCCAGGCGCCGTGTAACCGCTGACGGCAGGATGCGCTCCCGGTAGGATGCCGGCGCCTTTTCAAACCATTCCCATGAGGGCATGGACACCACCGATGCCTTTATGCCGTGGTCCGTTTCCAGGATCTGGGCCGCCCCAAGGCTGATATGGACCTCAGAACCGGTGGCAATGATGACCATGTCTGCCTGGTCACCCTTGTCCCGGATGGTGTAGGCCCCGTAATGGAACTCCCCTTCCCGCCGGCTGGTGTCCAGGATGGGCAGTTTCTGCCGGCTCAAAATCAGGGCTGTGGGGGAATCCACTGTGGACAGGGCCTGTTTCCATGCCAGGGCGGTTTCATTGGCATCTGCCGGACGCACCACATTGAGCCCGGGAATGGCCCGCAGGGCTGCCAGGTGCTCCACCGGCTGATGGGTGGGGCCGTCTTCGCCTACAGCCACGCTGTCATGGGTGAACACATAGACCAGGGGCAGTTTCATCAGAGAAGCCAGCCGGATGGCCGGCCGCATGTAATCGGCAAACACAAGAAAGGTCCCGCCATAGGGCCGGATACCGGAATGCAGGTACATGCCGGCCATGACCGCACCCATGGCATGCTCCCTCACCCCGAACCGGATGTTGCGGCCCTCCCAGGCATTTTTCTGAAATTCTGTTGAACAGTCCAGATAGGTCTTGTTGGAAGGTGCCAGGTCAGCGGACCCGCCCATGAGCACGGGCAGATTCGGGGCGATGGCATTGAGCACTTTGCCTGAGGCCGCCCGGGTGGCCACCGGTGCGTCATCCACAGAAAATACCGGGATATCCTTGTCCCATCCCCGGGTGAGAAATCCACTCACTGCATCCACAAACATGGCTGCATCGTCCGGCCAGGTGCTTTTGTAGGTGATGAAGGTTTCCTGCCAGGCATCTTCCAGTTTCTGTCCTGCTGTCACTGCAGTTCCGGCAGCTTCCAGCACCCTGTCCGGCACATGAAAGGTTTTATCCTCAGGCAGGCCGTAGAATTTTTTCACCAGCCTGATTTCCTCTTCTCCCAGGGGTGCGCCATGGGCATCGGCCGTGTCCTGCTTATTGGGGCTGCCAAAGGCGATATGGGTCCTGATCTTGATCAGAGACGGCCTGTCTGTTTCCTCCTTACCCGCCTGGAGCGCATGATGGATGGCATCCAGATCATTGCCGTCTGCCACCGCCTGCACATGCCAGTTCATGGCTGCAAACTTGTCTCCTACGTTTTCTGTAAACGCGAGTTCCGTGCCCCCTTCAATGGAGATATGGTTGTCATCATACAGCAGAATCAGCCGGCCCAGGCCCAGATGTCCGGCCAGGGAAACGGCTTCCATGGAAACCCCTTCCATGAGATCTCCGTCTCCGCACATGCAGTAAGTATAATGGTCGATCAGGGGTTTGCCCCCCCCCTGGTTGAACCGGGCTGCCAGGTGACGTTCGGCAAGGGCCATGCCCACGGCATTGGCAATACCCTGGCCCAGTGGTCCGGTGGTGGTTTCCACCCCCGGGGTGTCGCCGTATTCGGGGTGTCCCGGGGTTCTGGAGCCCCATTGCCGGAAATTTTTCATATCTTCCAGATCCAATCCGTAACCGAACAGATACAAAAGACTGTAAAGCAGAGAGGACGCATGTCCACCGGACAGAACAAACCGGTCCCGGTCGATCCATGCCGGATTTTGGGGGTTGTGTTTCAAAAAGCGTTTGAACAGTACATAGGCGGTGGGCGCAAGGCCCATGGGTGCACCGGGATGGCCGGAGTTGGCTTTCTGCACCGCATCCATGCACAGGGTTCTGATGGTATTGATGGTCAGTTGATCCAGATTTTCTGTGGCATCAGCCATGGTATTTATCTCCTGTGGGATAACGTGGGATTTATAAGGCTCTCATAAATTCAGGTTTGAGTTTAATTTTGCCCCTCAGGGCCCGGGCGATCTGTTCCAGGGTTTTTTCCTTGTCCCGGGGAAGCCTGGCCCTGACGGGCAGGTAATTGGAGGCATGATTGGCATGGAACAGTCCATCCGACAGGTGGGTGGATGCAATCATCTGCCCCAGTTCCGCCAGCATTTCCTCGGGTCCTGGCAACTGGAACCGCCCGGCCTGGTGATCTGCATGCAGTTCTGTGCCCGGAATCAGCATCAGGCTCAAGGCCCCCACATAATCCGGGTCAATTTCAGACAGGACCCGGCCGGTTTCCTGGGCATGGACCAGGGACCGCTCCCTGCCTGCCAGTCCCACCAGCACAGTGACAGACAGCTTGATGCCCGCCTTTTTCACCCGCCGGCCCATCCGGATCATTTTGTCTGCGGTGGCACCTTTGCGGATATCGGCCAGCACCTGGTCATCGCCTGATTCCAGACCCATGTAGGCGATACCCACCCCTAAGTCGTGAAGTTCGGCCAGTTCCTCATCGGTCTTCATGCCGATGCCTTTGGTATTGGCATACACCCCCACCCGTTCCACCCAGGGAAGCCGGTCTCTGATTCTTTCCAGAATGGGGCGCAGCCGCTTCATGGGCACGATCATGGCATCCCCGTCACAGATGAACAACCGCTTTTGCCGGGGAAAATGGGCCCGGGCATATTCAATATCCTGAAAGATAATATCATCTTTTTTGATGGTAAACCGTTTGTCCCGGAAGGTACCGCAGAAGGTACACTTGTTGTGGGAACATCCCAGGGTCACCTGGAGCAGTATACTGTCGGCCTCGCTGGGGGGCCGTATGATCATTCCGTCATAATGCATAGTCGTTTCCTGTTAAAGTTCCAAAGATTTTCTTTTAGCAGGTATTGCCAGAAATTTCAACAGGATGAAAA
>DATFKQ010000032.1:0-6294 GCA_035268565.1 Desulfotignum sp.
TGCTCATTTTCTGCCTGACAGACCCGGACAACCCGTCCCGGTCCAAACGCCACAGCATCATAGCCGTGGAAACCGACCGCAAGGGGTATAAAGCCGAGCCCATGCACGGGAAAATGGGGCTGCGGTGCTCGGACACGGCAGCGGTGTACCTGAATAATGTCCGGGTGCCCGAAGACAATCTCATCGGTATCCCCGGCAACGGGTTTCACCAGCTCATGGCCTTTTTTGACCGCAGCCGGGCCTATGTTTCCGCCCACGGGGTGGGACTGGCCCAGGGTGCCCTGGACATGGCGGTCAAGCATGTAAAGGGCAGAAGACAGTTTGGAAAACCCATCGGCAGTTTCCAGGGGGTGCAGTTCAAGATCGCGGACATGGCAGTGAAGATTGAGCTGGCCAGAAACATCATGTACAAGGCAGCCTGGCTCCTGGACAACGGCACGCCAGACACCCATGTGACAGCCATGGCCAAGCTGTATGCATCCCGCATCGCCGTGGAAGTGGTGGATGAGGCATTGCAGCTTCACGGCGGATACGGGTATTTTGACGATTATGATATTGAACGCTTTTACCGGGCAGCCAAGGTGCTGGAAATCTACGAAGGGGCCAAAGAGATCGAAAAGATGATCATCGGCCGCACCATTGTAGGGCGGTAAAAATGCGGGCCGGTAAACAGTGCTGCAGTTGGGCTTGACAGGGATAAATTGTATACTGTATACATTAAATAAATCGCGAGGACTTTTATGAAACAAGCGTTTTTACTGGGAAACGGGGCCATGGCCCTGGGGCTTCTGGAAGCAGGGTGCCAGGTGCTGACCTCCTATCCCGGCACCCCGAGTTCGGAAATTCTGCCGGAAACCGTGCGGTTTGCCAAGGCAGCAGACCTGAATACGGTCATTGAATGGTCGGTGAACGAAAAAGTGGCTTTTGACAATGCTTTTGCCGCGGCCATTTCCGGAAAACGGGCTGCCTGCTGCATGAAAATGGTGGGGTTGAACGTGGCTGCGGATTCCTTTATGTCTGCCGCCTATATCGGCAACATCGGAGGCCTTGTGGTGATTTCCTGTGATGATCCCGGACCGCATTCTTCCCAGACAGAACAGGATTCCCGGTTCATGGCACGCATTGCCAAGGTGCCGGTGCTGGACCCGGCCAGTCCCCAGGAAGCCCGGGCCATGATCAAAACAGCGTTCGAGATTTCCGAAGAGTTTCAGGTGCCGGTGATGGTGCGGCCCGCCATCCGTATCTGCCATGCAAGGCAGAATATTTCCTATGAACAATTGAAAAGCAATCTGACCCCGGCTGTGTTTAATAGAGAGCCCACCAGGTGGGCATCCACTCCCAAATTCCGGTTTCTCCAGCACAAGGCCCTCAATGAAAAACATCGGATAATTGCAGAGAAATTCAACACCCTGGTTCCCTTCAACCGGCACACCATCCAGCCGGAACAGACCTTTGCGCTGGGCATTGTGGTGGGCGGTGTCCCCTCGGCCGTGGTGAGTGATCTGTGTGCAGAATGCAACAGAACCGATATCCCGCTGCTCAAACTGGGGGCCCCATATCCTTTTCCTGAAGGACTGGCCAGCCAGTTCATGGATGCCTGTGACCGGGTCCTGGTTATTGAAGAAACCGACACAGTCATCGAATATATGCTGCGGGACAGGCACAAAACCTGGGGACGGCTCACCGGCCATGTACCCATGGAAGGAGAGCTGGTACCGGAAAAAATTGAAGCAATCCTGAACCAGGCCCTGGTTGAAAGCAGTCTGCCGCCTTTGTCCGATACTGACAGCACAAAGGCCGGGTTTGCCCTGGCAGCATCCCTGGACCTGCCTGTCCGCAAACCCACCCTGTGTCCGGGCTGCCCCCACAGGGCATCCTTCTACGCCATCCGCAAGGCGGTTCCCAAGGCCATCTATCCTTCGGACATCGGGTGCTACACCCTGGGGTCCAACCTGGGAGGCGTGGACACGGTACTGGACATGGGCGCGGGCATCACCCTGGCCTCGGGCTTCTGGCATGCGTTTCACCAGGACGGGGAAGCCAAACCCATCGTCGCCACCATGGGAGATTCCACCTTTTTCCATTCCGGCACCACCGGCCTTATCAATGCGGTGTACAATGACGCCCGGTTTGTCCTGGTAATCCTGGACAACGGTATCACCGCCATGACCGGCATGCAGCCGGCCATCACCCAGGGGGCGCTGGTGGACGGCAGAAAAGGCAATGCCATTGCCCTGGAGACCATTGTCAAGGGCTGCGGGGTCGATTATATCCAGGTGGTGGATCCCTATGACATCGACCACACCATTGCCGAGATCAAAAAAGCCCATGCCTGGGCCTTGTCCCCGGAAGGGGGCATTGCTGTGATCATTTCCCGGCACCCCTGTGTCATCGGGCTGCGGGACCAGGCCCTGCCGGAGATTTTTGAGGTGGAGATCACAGATGAGTGTGATGACTGCGGCCTGTGCCACCTGCGTTTTGAATGCCCGGCCATGGTGAGAAATCCGGAGAAGAAAAAAACCGAAATCAATCCGGTGCTGTGTTCCGGGTGCGGGGTGTGCCTGCACATCTGCCCCAAACATGCGGTACAGACCGTTTCATAAAGGAGAGGATATGAAAACCTGTAATTTTGTATTGAGCGGCCTGGGTGGGCAGGGCATATTGTTCATGACCAAAATCCTGGCCCAGACCGCCCTGAACAAGGGATACAATATCCTGGGGGCGGAAACCCACGGTATGGCCCAGAGGGGTGGATCTGTGGTGTCCCATCTCAAGATCGGCGATGCCGGATCCAGCCTGATCCGGGCCGGTGCAGGAGATTTTCTCATCTCCATGGATGAAGCGGAAACCTACCGGTACCTGCCCTGGGTGCGGCCCGGGGGCATGGTCTTTGCCAATGCCTCTGCACACAAATTTCCCGATGACCGGGTGAAGCCGTATCTGGCAGAATACAAGATCACCGCTTTTGCCATGGAAGCCGGTAAAACCGCGCTGGAAATGGGGGCGCCCCGGTCCACCAACCTGGCCATGGTGGCGTTTTTTGCAGCATTCGGCCAGGGACCCATGGAAGCGGATGCCCTGCGGCAGACGGTGGCATCGGTAAGCCCGGATCCGGTCAAACAGGTCAACCTGAAAATATTTGATGTCTGTCATGAACAAGGGAAAAATCGTGCTGAAAGGAGTGCCCATGGAATTGTTTAAGAAACTGACTGTATTGTCCCTGGAACAGGCCACAGTGGCCCCGTACCTGACCTACCGCCTGGCCCAGGATGGTATGCAGGTGATCCGTCTGGAACATCCCGTATATGGGGACCCCAACCGGTTCATCGGTGAAAAGGTTATGGATGAGGACCGCATGAACGCCTATTATCTGTGTATCAATGCCGGAAAAAAGGCATTGACCCTGAATCTGGCCGAACCTGAGGGCAAACAGCTGCTCAAAGAATTGATCCAGAAACTTTCTGTGGATATCTTTATTACCAACCAGCTGCCCAAAAATTATGAAAAACTGGGCATTGCCTATGAGATTATGAAAGAGATCAAGCCGGATATCATCTGGCTGGGGGTCACCGGATTCGGCCCGGATTCCAATGAAGGGGCCTATGACCCCATTCTCCAGGCAAGATCCGGGCTCATGGATCTTACCGGCGAGGCAGACGGGGATCCCCAGGTTGTCGGTATTCCCCTGCCGGACATGGGTACATCAGAGCACGGGTACGGCCTGCTCATGAAAGCCCTGTTCAAACGGGCCGTAACCGGTGAGGGTTCCCGCCTGGACATGTCCATGTTTGAATCCTCGGTTTCCTGGCTCACCGTACCCATTGCCCTGGGCAAAAGTTTCGGAACCCCCATCACCCGCCGGGGCAACACCCATGAGTTTTTCTGCCCGGTGTCGGTGTACCAGACCAAAGACGGGTTTGTGTACCTGGCGGTGGGCAATGACCGGCAGTGGGCCGCCATGACATCCCAGGAGATCTTCACGTCCCTGGACAAGGAAGCATACAAGAAAAACCAGGGCAGGATAAAGGATGTGGCCAACCTGAACAAAGCCATCAACCAGATTACAAGGCAGCACACAACCGCAGCGCTGGTTGATCTGTTCACAGCCATCACCGTGCCCATCTCCCCCATCAAAGGGGTGGAAGAGGTGACAGCGGATCCCCTGGTGCAAAAACGCCTGCTGGAATCAAAGGATGCAGCCACCGGCATTGCACTGACCCTGGCCCCGCCTCCCAACATGACCCCCTTTCTGGAAGACTGCAACCACACCCTGTCATTTCCCCCGCGGTTCGGGGAACACAACCAGGAGATCTACCAGGAACGGCTGGGATATGCGGCAGATACCCTGGCCCAGTTCAAAGAAAAAGGTATTATTTGAAAAACCCCGAACATAAAAGACCGGTACCTACCCGGTGAAACAGGTGCAGTTGATGAAACTCAATGCCATAGCAGAAAAAAGATCTCTGGGCCAGGATGTGTATGACCACCTGAAACAGGCAATCATTGACCAGGATATTGCACCCGGTGCAAGACTGGTGGAAAGCCGCATGGCCCAAATGCTGGGCATCAGCCGCACCCCTTTGCGGGAGGCATTGCACAAACTGGAGCGCGAAGACTGGATCGAAAAAATTCCTTCCGGCGGATTCAAGGTGATGGCCCTTTCCCGGGAAGACATTGAAGAAACATTCGGTATAAGGGCTGTGCTGGAGGCGTATGCAGCCCGCCTGGCCGCACAGAAACACAGACCTGCTGATCTGATTCCCCTGGAAAGGGTCATGAAAAAATTTCAGGACTGCCTGGATAAAAAACAGACAGCCCTTCTGCCGGACATCAACACCGAGTTTCATGATCTTTTGTATGCCATGAGTGACAGCCCCCGGCTCATTAAAATGATCAGTCAGCTCCAGGCCCAGATTTCGCGGTTCAGGCAGATCATACTCAAACAGGAGGCCTTTGCCCTGGAGTCATGCCAGGACCATATCGACATGATGGCGGCCATGCGCCAACGGGATGAAGACCGGGTGGAAACCCTGGTGCGGGCCCATATCCTCAAGGGAAAGCAGGCGGTGATGAACCGGCTCAAGGAGGAAGATGCCAGAAAAAGTGCCTGATATACTGCCTGATCT
The DNA here is from genome assembly GCA_035268565.1 of Desulfotignum sp. Classification (GTDB taxonomy): domain Bacteria; phylum Desulfobacterota; class Desulfobacteria; order Desulfobacterales; family Desulfobacteraceae; genus Desulfotignum. Next base: position 5,127 of record DATFKQ010000032.1, read on the forward strand.
GTCCATGGAGGTCCAGCAGATCCTGGATGGGGATGTGATGGCAGGGGCCAGACTGATCCGGCGCATTGAAGCGGGTGATGCCGCAGCTGCGCAGCTGCTGGGACAGCTGTATCATCGTGCGGGAAACGCGTTTGTTATCGGCATCACCGGCCCGCCCGGTGCCGGCAAATCCACGTTGATAAGTTCTCTGATCACCCTGTTCCGTAAAAAAGATTTCTCCGTGGCAGTGGTTGCCGTGGACCCGTCCTCCCACAAGACAGGGGGAGCGGTGCTGGGGGACCGGGTGCGCATGCAGTCCCATGCCGGCGACAAAGGGGTGTTTATCCGGTCCATGGCAGCCCGGGGTGCAGCCGGCGGCCTGGCCAGTGCGGCCAGAGATACCTGCCTGGTGCTGGATGCCATGGGATATGAGATCATCATTGTGGAGCCGGTGGGTTCGGGCCAGGCAGATCTGGAAATCACCACCCTGGTGCACAGCCTGGGACTGGTTGACATCCCCGGCACAGGAGACGGCATCCAGGCGGTGAAAGCCGGCCTGCTGGAGGCTGCGGATATTTTCATTGTCAACAAGAACGACCTGCCCGGTGCCGGGTCGGAAATGATGACCCTGGAAAATCTGGTCCAGCAGCGGTCTCTGGAACCGGACACCTGGCATCCGCCGGTGGTGGGTACCTGTGCCAGAACCGGAGAAGGGGTGGACCGGCTGGCAGACCTGTTTTTGGGCCACCGGCAGTTCATGAAGGACCACCGGGTTTTTGACAAAAAGCAGACGGTTCAGGCGGCAGCTTATTTTAAAACCCTGGTGCGGCAGATGGTGCTGGACAAGATCGACCCATGGATTGACAGGCAGGTGACGGCGTTTCTGGATACAACGGCACAGAAGGCAGAAGTGGCGGCAGATCCGTACCAGACGGCCCGGGAGCTTGCGGACCGCATGACCCGTTCTCTGGCAGAATGGGATTCACCCCACAAGACCCGCCCGACACTGGACGCTGACCCAAATTGTCAACTCCGGGTGACATAAATCAAGTGGATTGAAAGCAGGAGCCTCGGGTGGGGGTGCCTTGCACACAAGGGATAATATACACCGGGGGCGCAAAAATATTGTTGGAGATGTCCGGTGCATAGGTGGTAGAATGCCGTGACCGGCAACATAAAGAAAGGAAAC
>DATFKQ010000033.1:0-3266 GCA_035268565.1 Desulfotignum sp.
GGAAAGTTCCAGATTGGTGATTTCGCCGGCATGCTTCTGCGTTTCTTTTTCGTTTTTCAGGGCCTGGTGGCGTTTTATGGAAGATTCCACATCTTCCAGGGTCTTTGCCAATGCAGCGCCGAGGTTTGCATTCAGGTGCAGAGGCTGTAGATTAAAGCGCGGAGGAATGCCGTTTTCAGCCACAGGTTCGGAAAGATGGGCCAGCTGCTTCATCTGGGTCATGGCAAAATCCATGATATTCCAGCCGGCCAGATCCTCTTTCTGGAAAACCCATGCATCACGAATATGCCGCAGCATCAGATTATACTTGTATTCAACAAGGGACTGGAATTTTTCCACATAATCCTCTGGCAGTTCATTTTCTTCTCCGGGTAACCCCTGTGCCTCTTCTTTGTCAAGCTTGTCAAGCATACGTTGAAATTTTTTGGCGTGCATGGCCGATTCCCAGGCTTCCCGCTGCAGTACGCGTCTGATATGCGGATCATCCACTTTTTCTGCTTCTGAATTATAATGGGGTATCAAACTTTTCTCATAATCAACATAGGATTGGAAAATAGTGGCGCGGTTTGTGGGATCGTAAGGGTAGGTCGCGGGATTCAGGTTGGGTTCGCCCCCCAGTTTTCCCACAACCATGCCCAGCCAGTGCATGTGCCACATTTCTTCCCGGCACCGGGAAAGCAGTTTGGCACCCATCGGCGTATCTTCACCCTCCAGATAGCTGTGGACCAGATAACGGATAATGGCTGCATGCTCCTCAGCCATGTCTTTGTTCAGCATATTGATAAGTTTCTGATTTTCCATAAATATCCTCCTGTTTTTAATGAATGGTAAGATAGAAAACTGCTTTTTGTCAAGAAGAGGATGAAAAATTATCGGAAACCTGAAATAGGCTCCGGGCCGAATACAGGCAAAAAATGTTGCGCCTGTGCCCGACCCGGATGTGCTGCCTTTTGACAGGCAGCTGTTTGGATCAGGTAAACGTCAAAGTCCCGACCCCCCTGTCTGGGGAATTTTTTTCATATTCCCGCAGACAGGGTCCTGTTTGATCGAAATGCTGCTTTATTCCAGCCGGAACTGCCGGGCCATGCCCTGGATCTGTTCAGACAGAGAAGACAGCTCTTCAGCACTTTTTTTGACCTGGGCGCTGGATTCAGACATTTCTCCGGCTGACTCACTGACCTCTGTGATATCCTGTGCAATGGTTTCAGAAACGCTGGCACTCTGGGAAACGTTCTGGTTCACCTCCTGAATTCCCTGGGCAGCCTGGGTTACGTTATCGGCAATCTCCTGGGTGGCTGTGGACTGTTCCTGGATCGCTGCGGCAATGGTGGAGACAATATCATTCACATCATTGATGATGGTGGTAATCTTATCAATTTCCGTCACTGTTTCACCGGTGCTGGTCTGGACCTGGTCAATCTGGTCCCGGATTTCCCGGGTGGCTGCCTCTGTCTGTTTGGCCAGATCCTTGATTTCCGCTGCCACCACGGCAAATCCTTTGCCGTGCTGTCCTGCCCGTGCCGCTTCAATGGTGGCATTCAGGGCCAGCAGATTGGTCTGTTCGGAAATTTCGGCAATGGTTTCGGTTATGGTGCCGATCTGTTTTGCCGCTGTCCCCAGTTCACTGACCTTTCTGGAGGCAATGGTGGATCTGGATACGGCATCACCGGCCACGGTGCGGGCCTGTTCCGTGTTGCCGGCAATTTCATTGATGGTGCTGCTCATTTCTTCTGCTGCTGTGGCAACCACCTGCACATTGGTGGCAGCCTGTTCTGATGCTGCAGCCACACTGGTCATGCCGGTGGTCATTTCTTCCGCCGCAGCCGCAACCGTGCCCGACTTTTCCGAGGTTCTGTCAGAACCCTGCTGCATCTGGGTGGAAATGGCGGACAGTTCCGTGGAAGAGGAGGACAGCACGGCAACTCCCTGGCTCAGTTCGGAAAACATCTGGTGCAGATTGGCGCGCATCTTGTTCATGGCACCGGCAAGGTCCCCGATTTCATCATTCTGATCAATGTCCAGCACCCGGGTTAAGTCTCCTTCTGACAGGGCCCTGGAAAATTCCACCCCTTTTTTGATGGGTCTGGTGATGGTGCGGGTAAACGCCAGGGCAGATATTGTAATCAAAATAATACCTGCAGCAGCAATGATGGCTGCCAGGTATTTTAATTTGCGTACCGGTGCAAATGCTTCTTTGGTATCGATCTTGGCGATAACGCCCCAGGTAAGATCCATTAACTGCAGGGGCGCATATGCACACAGCACCTCATTGCCGTTATAATCTTCCATAACGGCTTGACCTGATTTGCCGGCCAGGGCCTGTTCTACAGCAGCAGTGTCAACTTTTCCGGTTTCCGGACTGGCAAAGCTTGCCCTGACGCTGTGGGTTTCAGGTGACAAAAAGGAATCCGACCGCATGAGCCGGTCCTGGCCCACCAGATAAATCTCCATGGTGTCTCCCATGTCGGCCCGGGAAGTCATGATATCATTGATCTGCCCAAGGGGAACCTGGAACGCGATCACACCGGCCATTTTTCCCGCGTCATCAGGAATGGGGTATCCTGCAAAAACAGCAGGGGCATCATTGCTGGGGGCATAGGGTTCCATATCAGCAATGGCAGGCCTGCCGGTCTGAATCACCTTTGACCAGAGCCGGGCCAGATTGGTATCTTTGTAAGGCCCATGGCCCAGGTTTTCACCCAGATCTTTTTCCTTTGCATTGGTATACATGACATGGCCGTGCTCTGCACAGATCAGAAAAACATCATATACCCCGCTTTTGTCCTGATATCTGCGCAGCTTGTCTCCGTTTCTTTCCCAGATTTCCCGGTATGCCTTTGTGGTCACATCATAGGGGCCCGTGGCAGAGATGCCCATATCATGGTGGTACTGCATCAGTTTTTCATAAAACTGCTGGACATCCTCTGACTGGGCAAAGATATCCATCTGCAGAAAAAGGCCTTTGAAATATTCTTCCACATGGGCTTTTCGTCCTGCCTCCAGGGCCTGTACCTTTTCAAAGGCCGCAAGAGAAAGGGCATCCCCGGATCTGCTCAACGACAGGATACCCATGACAGAAAACGGAATGATGCCCACCAAAAGAAAGGCTGTTACAAATTTTATTCCCATTTTGACGTTTTTCAGCTGAATCATTTTTTCTCCAAAATTTTTAATTGTGGTTCCCGGGTTTGATAAGATATTTCCGAACCTGTGGGACTGATTTTTATTTCCTGTGAATGGTTCGGACGTATATTAAATGAATTAAT
>DATFKQ010000034.1:0-8824 GCA_035268565.1 Desulfotignum sp.
AATTGGAAAAATAGGGGATCCCGTATTTGCCGGTCATTTTCCAGACATTTTCCAGGTTGGGGTTGTTCCAGTCAAAGTCCCGGGTGATGTTGTAGGTGGGAATGGGAAAAGTAAACACCCGGCCCTTGGCATCCCCTTCCATCATGACCGCGGCAAAGGCGGCGTTGATCATGTCCATCTCTTCCTGAAAGGCGGCATAGGTCTCTTCTTTGTATTTTCCGCCGATGATGACAGGGGAATTCTTGAGTGTGGCAGGCACGTTCAGATCCATGGTGATATTGGTAAAGGGCGTCTGAAAGCCCACCCTTGTAGGAATGTTGATATTAAAGACAAATTCCTGAAGGGCCTGTTTGACCTCTTTGTAGTTGAGGTGATCCTCTCTGACAAACGGGGCCAGCAGGGTGTCGAAATTGGACATGGCCTGGGCCCCGGCTGCTTCCCCCTGGAGGGTATAAAAAAAGTTGACTATCTGGCCCAGAGCACTTCTGAAATGTTTCGGCGGAGAGGACTCCACCTTGCCGGCCACGCCTTTGAACCCCTCCAGGAGCAGATCCTGCAGGTCCCATCCCACGCAGTAGACAGACAGCAGACTCAGGTCGTGGATATGGATGTCCCCTGCGTAATGGGCTTCCCTGACCGCCGGGGGATAGATTTTGTTGAGCCAGTATTCTGCGGTGATATCTGAGGATATGTAGTTGTTCAGGCCCTGGAGAGAGTAACTCATGTTGCTGTTTTCCTTGACCTTCCAGTCCATCTGGGAGATATAGGATTCCATGAGATCCACATTTTCCCGGATGGCGATCTTCCGGATCTGGTTGTGCTGTTCCCGGTAGATGATATAGGCTTTGGCAGTCTTATAGAATGGGGAATCCAGCAGTACCCGCTCCACAATATCCTGGATTTCCTCCACCTCGGGCACCGGTCCCAGCTGCAGGTCCCGGGCCAGAGTGAGAACCCTGAGCGTCAGTTTTCTGGCTTCCCGGCCGTTGAATTCACCGGTTGCCTGTCCTGCTTTTTCAATGGCACTGGTAATTTTGGAAGAATCAAATGCAGCTATCCGTCCGTCCCGTTTTTTTATTTGCTCAAACATTGGCCCCACCTCTTGAAATCAGATTGAAAAAAGCATATCGTGCAAGTTGCTGATACCACAGACCCCGGATGGGTTTGTGTAGCGTATATCCGACAAATTAGCCAATATATTGTTGTTTGTCAATATAAAAATACCATATATAGTGTTATTGCACATTTTAAAAAAGAAACCATATTCCATGCATCTGGACCAGAACCCTTTTTTCAGAAAGACCATCACTCCCTGGTATGATTCCAGCCCTGCCTGCTGGATACTAATGGGATTTTTGTTTCTGGTGTTTGCCTTTGCCCTGACAGGTATCGCTGTGGCATCTGCAGACCCGGCCCTGGAAGAACATGTCTGGTTCCCGGGCCTGCTGGCTTTTCTGGCCTTTTTTTTAAAGATGAAAATATTTTTGCGGATGCGGCGGCGCTTCAGAAATGATTGATCAGGCGGGTTTTTCCTGCTGGATTAAAATCTCCAGCAAATGGTGCAGAATTTTGGCGGTTACCCCCCATATCACCACATCTTCAAACGGATAGGTCAGATCCATGACATTGGGCTGCTGCCCAAGATAGCCATTTTCCCGGTGCAGTGACAGCAGATGGGCCACAGGAATCTGAAAAACCCGGCTGATTTCTGCCGGATCAAAACAGATGGTTTCCTGCTGGTTCCATATTCCGGCAAATGCCTGAATATCTTTGTTGTTAATGGTCTGGAAATGGCCGATGGAACCGATGACTTCCACATTTTCCGGAAGGATGCACAACTCTTCTTTCAATTCCCGCAAAGCGGTTTTCAGGGGCCCGGCATCGGTTTTGTCCACATGTCCTCCCGGAAACGCCATCTGGTTGCGCCAGGGATACCCTGCCACATCGGCTTTCTGGATGAACAACAGGTCTGTGCTTTTTGCATGGCATAAAAACAAGGCAATGACAGCAGTGGATTCAAACCGCTCCGGATCAGGCGGTGGCGGGTGTACCGCCCGGTCTAAGGCAGACCGGATCTGGTATATGCATCCATTGGTATGGGCCAGCATTTTTTTCATGATCAGCAACAATACCAGGGAAAGCGTTTGCATGTCAAACCCGTTCAACCTGCTGATCCGGTCGTATCATGGAAGAACTTCTGCCAGCCCGCCTGGCATTCTTGGCAGTAGCCGCTGGTGGTGTCCTGTGATCGGGCCGGGCACAGGACACTACCAGCGGCGGGGCTTGAAACAGAGTGTTGCACAGAGCGATCGAAAACCTGGCATGCTTATGGCAAATACCCAGTGGTGTAATTTGAAACTTGACATTCTTGTTTTTGCCACAATTATTAGAAAAAATTTTAGAAAAATTATTGTAACATGATGACACACAACATTTTGAAACAGGAGTGACCATGGGAGAGAAAAGAACACGCAAATTTAAAACCGAAGTCCAGCAGCTGCTGCGCCTGATCATCAATTCTTTGTATTCCAACAAGGAGATCTTTGTGCGCGAACTCATATCCAATGCATCAGATGCCATTGACAAGGCCCGGTTCAAAGAACACACAGAACCGGAATTGTTCGGTGGTGACAGCGATTATAAGATACGCCTGGCAGTGGATCCGGAAAAAAAGACCTTTACCATTACCGACAACGGCATCGGCATGACCTTTGATGAAGTCAATGAAAACATCGGCACCATTGCCAAGTCCGGGACAGCTGCATTCATGGAAGCTTTGGAAAAATCCAAAAACGAAACCAGCCTGACGCCGGAACTTATCGGGCAGTTTGGGGTGGGGTTTTATTCTGCCTTTATCGTGGCAGACAAAATCTGTCTGGAAACCCGGGCTGCCGGTGCTGAAAAAGGGGTTCGCTGGGAATCAGACGGACAGGGAACCTATACGGTCCAGGAGATAGAAAAAAAAGACCGGGGCACAACCATCACCTTGTTTTTGAAAGAAGGAGAAGAAGGGGATCAAAATTTTACTGATGAATACACAATCCAGCAGATTGTGAAAAAGCATTCGGATTTTGTAACCTATCCGGTGGTCATGAACATGGAAAAATCCGAGCCCATACCGGAAAATGAAATCATCAAGGACAAGGATGGCAAGCCCATAGGGGATACTTTCAGAAAAGTCAGAAAAGACGTGACCCTCAATTCCATGAAAGCCATCTGGGCCAAACCCCGGGAAGAGGTCACAGAAGAAGAACATGAAGAGTTTTATAAGCATATCAGCCACAACTGGGACAAGCCCCTGGAAATCATCCATAAAAAATTTGAAGGGGTTACAGAATATGACGTGCTGATGTACATTCCTTCCAAGGCCCCCTTTGACCTGTTCCGGCCCGAACGCAAGCACGGGATGCAGCTGTACTGCAAACGGGTCTTTATCATGGATGACTGCAAGGAGCTTTTGCCTGACTACCTGGGATTTGTTCAGGGGGTTGTGGATGCCCCGGACCTGAACCTGAACGTGAGCCGTGAAATTCTCCAGGAAGACCGGCTGGTGCGCAACATTAAAAAGAATCTGGTCAAAAAGATTTTTTCCACTCTGGAAGAGATGGACAAGGAAAAATATGAGGAATTTTACAATGAATTCGGCCAGGCGCTGAAGGCCGGGATCCCCACGGATTTTGCCAATAAGGAGCGCATTGCCGCCCTGCTCCGGTATAAAACCACCAAATCCGGGGACAAGTATGTGACCCTGGATGAATATATAGAAAACATGAAAGAGGACCAGAAGGAAATCTTTTATCTCACCGGTGAGAACCTCACTTCCCTGATGAACTCCCCGCTGCTGGAATCCTTGAAAGCCAAGGATTATGAAGTGCTCCTCATGGTGGATCCCATTGATGAATGGGTTACCCAGTCTTTGACCGAATACAGGGAAAAGACACTCAAGAGTGCGGAAAAAGGCGATCTGGACGTGGAAAAGGTGGATGATGAAAAGAAAAACCAGTATTCTGCTTTGCTGTCATTTCTCAAGGGAAAACTGGATGACAGGGTCAAGGATGTGGTGGTATCCAACCGGCTCAAGGATTCCATATCCTGCCTGTCCGGAGAGGACTGGGGCATGAGTGCCTATATGGAAAAAATCCTCAAGGCATCCGGCCAGAAAACGCCGGAGCAGAAACGGGTCATGGAGGTGAATGTCAACCACCCGGTCATGGAGAAAATCAAGGAAATATTTGAAACAGATACCACCAACCCCGTGCTTACTGATTATTCTGATCTGCTGTTTGACATTGCCGTGATCAGCGAAGGGGGCAAGCTGGACAACCCCTCCCGGTTCTCCAGGCTTATGGGAGATCTCATGGCCAAGGCCATATGATTGTATATGTTGAAACCCTGGGGTGTTCCCGGAATCAGGTGGACAGCGAAATCATGCTGGGAAAGCTTGCCGCCGCCGGGCACACCCTGACCCGCGACCCGGTCTGTGCCGAAGCCATTGTGGTAAATACCTGCAGCTTTATATCTGCAGCTGCTGACGAGGCAGTAGACACCATTCTGGACATGGCACAGCATAAGCAGGAGGGGATATGCCGCCGTCTGATCGTCACCGGATGCCTCGCCCAGCGGTACAAGGATGATCCGGACCTGACCAAAACCCTGCCGGAAGTGGATGCTTTTGTGGGAACCGGTGCCTGTGAACAGATCGTCGAGGTGATTGAAAAAAAGGCATCTGTTCCCCTGACCCTGTTTCCGGATCCCGACAAACGCGGTTTTCAGAATCTTTCCATTGACCGGGCTCTGTCCGGAGACCCGTTTGCCTTTGTCAAGGTGTCAGAAGGGTGCAACCGGCACTGCACCTATTGTATCATCCCTGCCCTGCGGGGCAGGCAGCGCTCCAGGCCCCTGGAAGACATCTGTGCGGACGCCCTGTTCCTGGTAAGCAAAGGGGTGAAGGAAATTATTCTGACAGCGGAAAACACAACAGATTACGGCCAGGATCTCAAAGACGGTACCGGTTTCCACCAGGTGCTGGAAAACCTTTCCTGCCGGGTGGCTGCCGTGAATCCGGATATCTGGATCCGATTTTTATACACCCACCCGAAATCCCTTACCCAGAAGATTGTCCACACAGCGAAACACCACAGCAATATCTGTTCTTATTATGATGTACCCATTCAGCACGCAGACACCACCATGCTCCGGCAGATGGGCCGGGCCTGTACGCAAGAGGAGCTGTACGATCTGTTTTCCATGATCAGAGACAGTGATCCGGATGCAGTGCTGCGCACAACAGTGATTACCGGGTTTCCCGGGGAAACAGATGCCATGTTCACCACCCTGCTGGAGTTTATACAGAAGGTGAAATTTGATCATCTGGGGGTGTTCACCTATTCTGATGCATCAGACCTTGCCTCTCATGCACTGCAGAAACATGTGCCGCAGGATGTGGCGCAACTGCGCCATGACACCCTGATGGCTGCCCAGGAGAAGATCTCTGAACAGATCAACCAGAAACATGTGGGCAGGAGCTATACGGTGCTGGTGGAAGAAAATCCTGAACCCGGCCTGTTCATCGGTAGAACCATGTTCCAGGCCCCTGAAGTGGACGGGGTCACCTTTATTTATTCAGAAGGGCTTGCCATGGGCGCCTTTGTTCAGGTAAGAATAACAGATGCGTTTGCCTATGATATTGCCGGAGAGGTGCAGGAGCGGTGTGCAACCCACCCCCGCAGCCCCATATGAACATGATTTTGCCGGGAAAAGGGCATGAATAAGGATTTGAAGGAACAGATTGTCGATCTGGTCTCACCGGATCTGGAAAAGGTGGAACAGGCCCTGGAAGAAAATTTATACCCCCACCTGGATCTTGTGAAACAGATTGCCTCCCATCTTTTGTTCAGCGGTGGCAAGCGGCTGCGGCCGCTTTTGTTTGTCTATGCCGCGCGCATGTGCGGATACAAAGGTACAAATGAGGTTTTATTTTCCATTATTTTTGAATACCTGCATGCTGCCACCCTTTTGCATGATGATGTGGTGGATGGTGCAGATATGCGCCGGGGCAGACCTGCGGCCCACACCCGCTGGCCTGCGCCCCAGGTGGTGCTCACAGGAGATTTTCTGCTGGCCCGTGCCCTGGATATTGCCGCAGGAACCAAAGAACCAAGGGTGATTTCCGTGATCGCAAAGATCACCCAGGACATGTCCCAGGGGGAAATAGCCCAGTTGGCCCAAAAAGGCAGAAAAGATCTGACCGAAGCCCAGTACCTGGATATCATTGAGCGGAAAACCGCGGTTCTGATCCAGGGAGCCTGCCAGTGCGCGGCTATTCTGGCAAAGGTGTCCAGACAAAAAGAAAACGCGTTAAAATCCTTTGGGTTCCATCTGGGCATGGCTTTTCAGATGGCAGACGACCTGCTGGATTATACGGCAACTGCAGAACAACTGGGAAAAAATCCCGGGGCTGACATGCGGGAAGGAAAGCTGACCCTGCCCCTGATTTACAGTCTGGCAAGGGCATGCCCCAAAGACAGGGAATGGATGGAAAGCCTGATGGCAAATCCGGAAGTTGATCCAGACCAGTTTAAAAAACTGCAGGAAAAACTTGTGGCATTGAATGCAATTGCCTATACTCAGGCAATTGCCCGGAACCATGTGGACAACGCCAAAAAAAATCTTGAAATCTATGACAGCTCATTGTCAAAATCAGTGTTAACCTTAATCGCAGACTATGCCGTCTACAGGAAGATATGATCATGGAAGCAAAAAAACAGGCCATTATATGGGCAGGAATATGCCTGCTTATCATGCTGCCGGCGCTGGATAAGGCTTTTGCCGCACCGAAAACCGGTTTGTTTATAACGGTGACTACGGGAAACCAAAAAATTGTAGATGAAGATATTCCCGGCGGCAGACAGGGGGCTGTGACAGACGCTCTGGAGCAGGCTGTGGTGAATGCTTTTTCACACACCGTGTCCCCCCAGGTGTTTGCCTCCCATCTGGAATTTTTATATGGCCGGCTTCTGGCCGCTGCCCAGGATTATGTGGTTACCTACAGGGTTCTTGGGGCAGTTAACCACCAGGATACCTATCTGGTGGGCGTGGAATCAAAGATTAATCTGGAGCTGCTGGAACAGACCCTTACCCAGGCAGGCATTCTTAATGTGGGAACAGATATGCCCACGATTTTGTTTCTCATTGCAGAGAAGACCCCGGACGATCTGCTGCCCAGGTACTGGTGGGGAAACAATCCAGAACCGTATAAATCCCATGCAGAGACAAAGATCATAGATATAATGAAGGACAAACGGTTTAAAATTGCCGGTATGGGGCCACAAAGACCGGATACCAGATTTTATGATATCCGGTTTTCATCCATTTATGATGCCGATGCTGCCGTGAACCTGGCAGAAAAATTGAATGCTGATATGGTCGTGGTGGGACGGGCCAGTGCTGCTGAATCTGCCAACCGCAGGGGGAATGAGAAAATTTTTGATGCCGTCATAAAGCTTACCGCCTATGACGCGGGTTCCGGCCAGCAGGTGGTGACCTGTGAAAACACGGCAGCAGCCAAAAGCGATCCTGACCAGGAGGGCGCCATCCAGGCCATTGAAAAAGCAGCAGACCTGGCTGCCATGGAACTGGCAGAAAAACTGGACCGTCACTGGAGCGGGCATTTGAGAAAAGAAAGCCATTTTGATGTTGAAATAACAGGCAATGGATTTCTTCCCCGGTTTATTGCTTTGAAAAAGCGGCTGGCTGAAATAGGGGAAATTCAAAACATGCAGCCAAAAGAAATCGGATCTGACAGGGCTGTCATGGAACTTGTCTACAAGGGAAGTCCGTCACATTTTGCAGACAGTATCATGCTCAAGACCTTTGAAGGATTCGGCATCGAAGTAGGTGCAGTCGCAGACGATCTTGTAAAGATCCGGTTTATTGATGAAAATTCGATTATGATGCACCAGGATGTTCCTGCTGCCGACACAGTGGATGCAGAAAAGATTACAGAATAAGCGGTTACGGAAACCGCATATAAGGTCATGGTCTGATCCAAAAAGATTTAGGGTTACGGGGAATTTGTATGCCTGCAGCGCTCTGGATATTTGCTATAAACATGCCAGGGGGCTCAATATAGAAGCGTATGATATTGCAGCAAATATACAGGCAGCGCTGGTTTCTGTTGACACAAAATTATAGTTCTGATAAAAGGACAAACGACATGATGGTGTAAAGGCGCGTAACTCAGTTGGTAGAGTGCTACCTCGACACGGTAGAAGTCAGCGGTTCAAGTCCGCTCGTGCCTACCAGAAAAATCAAGGGGACCGGGAAATTATTCCGGCCCCCTTTTTTATTTGTCGCTTCCAATGGACAGGTTTTAAACATGTCAGTAGCCGTGAATGGTGGCTGGTACCACGTCATCTCTTAAAGTGAAACATATATTTGTCAAGAAAAAAAATTGGGTGCGGCGCTCCAGAGCCTCAGGGGCAGGTGCGCCGCAGGAAATGTTAATACATGAGATCAGGCAAAAACATAATGATTTTGGGGAAGATGATGAGGATAAGAACACCAATTATTACGGCAATGAGAAAGGGGAAAATACCCTTGAAAATTTTTTCCAGGGGTACTTCCTGATTCAGAACATTTTTTGCCACCCCATAGACCACATACACATTGATACCCACCGGCGGAGTAATAACCCCCATTTCCGTCACCATGACGATGATGATCCCGAACCAGATGGGGTCATACCCCAGTTCCATGACCACAGGAGAGAAAATCGGCACGGTGAGGGTGACAAAGGCCAGGGCATCCATGAAACAGCCCCCGA
>DATFKQ010000035.1:0-19778 GCA_035268565.1 Desulfotignum sp.
AAACCCTTGGCGGGAAATTATACAACAGGGGCACTGCCTGCAACTGAAAACCAGAAGAAAAGATAACCCGCTGTGAAAACAAAACAGGACCAGAAAGGAGACAATGAATGAAAAATGTATGGAAAATTATAGCAACGGCCTTTGTTTTAGGTTTTCTGACGATACCCGCGTTTTCCCAATCCACGTCTTCCCTGATGATGGCCACCACCACCAGCACAGACAATACCGGCCTTCTGGAATACCTGTCCCCGGAGTTTACAAAGGATACGGGTATTGCCTTGAAATGGGTGGCAACCGGAACGGGCAAGGCCTTGAAGCTGGGTGAAAACTGCGATGTGGATGTCCTGATGGTCCACGCCCCGGCAGCTGAAAAAAAATTTGTTGCAAACGGTTTTGGCACAGACCGCAGAGAAATCATGTACAATGATTTTGTGATCATCGGTCCGGCATCTGATCCTGCCGGAATCAAAGGAAAATCAGTGACAGCCGCCCTGAAAACCATTGCAGAAAAACAGGCTGTCTTTGTCAGCAGAGGGGATAATTCCGGGACCAATAAAAAAGAGATATTTCTCTGGAAAGCCGCAGATATCTCCCTTCCTGAAAAGGAAACCTGGTATGTCCAGACCGGCCAGGGCATGCTCGCCACCATAAACGTATCAGAAGAAAAAAACGGGTACACCATGACCGACCGGGGCACGTATATCAAGTATGCCCACACTGCAGGCGGTGATCCGAAACTGAAAGTGCTGGTGGAAGGAGATGATGTTTTAAAGAACCAGTACAGTGTCATGGCAGTTAATCCCGCCCTTTGTGAAAATGTAAAATACGAAACCGCCCTGAAATTTGCAGACTGGATTACCGGTGCCAGGGCCCAGAAATTGATTGCAGAATTCACACTGCTGGGAAAGGTTCTGTTTATCCCCAATGCCAGATAGCTGTTCTCCGGCACAGGCCAGAACTGCCATCATCAAAGCAAAGCGTGCTGTTTTACTTTTCCGGATTTTCACCAGATACCTTTGGCCTCTGGCGGCTGGGTTTCAGGATACCGCCAGAGGCCATGGTTTTTTCGCCCCATCAGTCCTGGCGGTCACCAGGAGAGATGCTCTCCGGTGTAACAGGTGACTGCCGGTCAATGTGCACCGGTTTTTTCTTCAGTTTTTCAATTGCTTTTTCAAGATTTTCAAGGGACGTGGATGCGCTGGTATATTGCCTGGCTCCCAGCGCTTCAAGATAGTTGTCAAAAGCATTGGAAGCATCATCGATCAATTCTTTGATTGTTCTGTCCTCTGATACAAATTTTCCAGGAAGGTCCGAAGGTTCTTTTCGGTCTTTGAACAACTGTTCCAGGGCCTTGTCAAAAGAAGTTGCATAGCTCAGGTTGTCATCATGCATTACCGCCACAAGCCGCAATTCCGGATATGCAGCTGTTTCTGCCTGAAGGTAGATAGGTTCCACATAAATCAGTGTCTCTTCCACAGGAATGGCAAGGACATTTCCCCGGATAACGTTTGATCCCCGCTGGTTCCAGAGAGAGAGCTGACCGGAGAGATAACTGTCCTGATCAATTTTGGTTTCCACCTGCTGGGGACCCAATACCCTTTTTTCCTTGGGAAACTGGTAGGCTATCATTCTTCCGTAATCGCCCGGATCGCAGAGACCTGCAATCCATCCGATCATGACCTGCCGTTTCTTGGGCGTGAACGGCAGAATGAGGGAAAATACCACATCTTCTGATCCAGGCGGCTTCCACAGGATATAATACGGTTCAACCGGCACAATTCTGTCATAGTATTTTTCTGTCGCTCTTATCCATAAATCTTCCTGGTTGTAGAAAACAGCGGGATCAGTCATGTGAAATTTTGCATACACCAGCCCCTGGACAAGCAGCATATCTGCAGGGTATCTGATGTGCTCCAGAAGAAAACCGGGCATATCGGATTCCGGTTTGAACATATCAGGAAAAATTTTCTGCCACACCTTTATGAGCAGATCATCCTTGTCAAATACATAGAAATCGACGCTGCCTTCATAGGCATCCACCACACATTTTACCGCGTTTCTCATATAGTTGACCCCGTAAAAAGAAGTCAGGGCAGAATCCTGGAAAGACAAACGGTCCTGTTCCCGGGTCCGGAACACATCCGGCGTGAAATTCTCACTGTAAGGAAACCGGTCGGATGTGGTATAGGCATCGACAATCCAGTATAGTTTTTTATTGGCCAGCACTATGTAAGGGTCATTGTCAAACTGAAGAAACGGCGCAAGGGTGCGGATCCTGTTCAATACATTCCTGTGAAACAGGATCCTGCTTTCCCTGTTCGGGTAGCTTGAGAGCAGCAGCTGTATGCCGGCAAATTTCCATCCGTAAACCAGTTTGCGCCACAAATTTTCAAGCTGTACGCCGCCGGAACCGTCATACCTGTTATAGACATTTTTTTCTCCGCTGGGATAATCAAATTCTTTTTCATTGCTGTTGACAATGGCGTATGAATCGGTTGCTTCACCATAATAAATGCGCGGTTGTCCCACTTCAAGGGCAGGTGAGGAACTTACCGGCGGAATATCCTTTATTTCCAGATTCGGCAGACCCTCGGGTGTAAATTCATTGACATTGGTCAGGGTTATGCCAAATCCGTGGGTATACTTGAACCGCTTGTTTACAAAGGTCTGGCTTCTTTCAGGAAGATTGTCCAGGTCCAGTTCTCTTGCTGATACCATCACCTGACGGTACTCACCGTCAATGGTGTACCTGTCAATATCCACATCCAGAAATTCGTAATACAGCCGGATTTCCTGGAACTGTTCATATACTGCATCCAGTGCCCGCCAGTCCCACAAACGCACATTGGAAAGCAGTGTTTTGTTGTTTTCAACGAGCTGCTGATTGAAATCGCCGGAAGCAGGAAATTTTTTTTCTTCAATATGCTGCAGGTTGAAACCGTGCCTTGTAAACTGAATACTGTTTTCAATGTAGGGTTTTTCCAATGTTATCTCATTGGGTTCAACCCTGAATTTCTGGAAAATTGCGGGCAGCACGGTCAGGGTTACAACTCCTATAACCACCAGTATTGCAGCCATGGCACCCAGGGCGGGAACAGGTGTTGGAAAATTTTTCAGGCCGGCATTTTTTGCAAGCCGTCCCAGGCGTCTTCGAATGGACGGAACCACTATTATCACCCAGGAAAGTGCGGTTACAATAGCCATTGCCACATAGAGCCGGGAACGTATATGGACATCAATCCATCCCGGTCCGGTTATCGCCCCCCACGTTGAATACATAAGGTGGAACCGTTTGAGAAATATGCCGCAGGCCATTATTACAACAAATACCGCAATATTTATGTAAAGAAGCCTGGATGATTTTTTCGCAGAACTGTCTGAATTCTCCCTGGTGATCATCCGGATATCACCTGACCCGGTATCAATTTTAAAGAAAATCGAAATACATACAAAAACAAGCGCCATGCCCGAAAGAATCAGGCCCAGCTGATAGAGCGCATCAAACAGGGGGAGTTCAAACAGGTAGAACCCTGGGTTTTTGCCATATATAGGCTCTGTCAGGCTTCCCTGCACACTGTTAAAAAATTTGAGACATTTTTCCCAGTGTATCATTCCCCAGGCCCCACCCAGTAAAAATGCCAGGGCAGGGGGAATCCATCTGCTCCATTTTTTATGGATAAATGACCTGAATGTCAAAAGCCATACAAACGCAAATGATAAAAACCCCATACAGACAGTAAGGCCAAGCTTGACTAAAAATACTTTCCAGAAGCGGTGCCCGTACCCCAGTGACTGAAACCAGAGAAGGTCTCCGTAAAACCCCAGAAACCAGATCAGAAAAAAGTTGCCGGCAATAATAAAAAGCCCTGCCCATAAAAAAAAATGTTTCTGCTTTTCAAGACCCTGGTAAAGCAAAAATATGCCCAGACCAGTTATTGCTGCAAAAAATAATGTGTACATTCAGGGCCTCCCTTGATTTTTTTTCCAGGATTGCAGTATACATGTCTGGCATCCATGATGGGGTATCTCTGGTTATATGGCAATGGGTGAAAACCTGTATATTTTCTCCAAAGACAGCGGTTTTGATCATAATTATTCTTTACTGTGGCCCTATAGTGGTTAGAATATTAGTTTATACATGTATTTGTGTATTGAAAAACCAGTTTCACCGGTTTATTTTTAATCAGTTTAATCAGAATCATCCTGGTACAACAGCAGGAAAACCAGGCATGTTTTATTGCAATAATACAAAAAGGAGGATTGAAAATGCCATCAACACCACAACACTGTCCAGGTTTTACAAATTTTAAAGATCTTAAGTCATTTGTATGTGCATGTCCTGAATGCGGAGAGAAAAAAGAAATTTTTTCAGACGAGTTTGACCGTCCTCATACATGCAGAAACTGTAACGCCCAGATCGATTTCAACCAATGTAAACTGGAAGGACAGGCAGGCACCAGTGAGTCAGCTTAGATAATTTTCCGATAAGGTGAAAAAATTAAGGAGAAAGGAGCAGCAGGCCATGAAAAACAATTCCCTGAAAATGTTCAGATGGGTTTTTCTTTTATCGGCAGGTCTCTTTGTGGTTACCCAGTCAGCCTATGCACACTGTCAGTTGCCATGCGGTATATATGATGACAATGCAAGGGTTCTTTCCATGCTCGAAGATGTGAGAACCATTGAAAAATCGGTCAGACTTATAAAGGAACTGAGCAGCAGCAACGACCCCTTAAGCCAGAATCAGCGGGTTCGCTGGGTAATGAACAAAGAGGAGCATGCCCAGAACATCATATCAGCCATTTGTGATTATTTTCTGACCCAGCGGGTGAAACCGGATGCAGATGATTACCTGAAACGTCTTGAAAAACACCATATTGTCATCATTGGTGCAATGAAAGCAAAGCAAAATGTTGACATGGAGATGGTCAAAAAATTAAAAAAAGATGTTGAAGCGCTTTTAATGTATTACCCTGCACATGATCATTAAATTATTTTTATGTTCTGTGATAATCCAATCAGAGGGCGGATCAATGCAATAACAACCTAAAATTAAGGAGATTTATTATGCCAGCTGTCGGAGAAACGTACAAATGTGAAATGTGCGGCAATGTTGTGGAAGTAAAAGAAGCAGGCGGCGGAGAACTGGTCTGCTGCGGAGAGGCGATGAAAAAACAGTAGCAACTCATTAATTTTTGCCCCATTGCTGAAAAAAAAAGCAGAAGGTGTCTGGAGACGTCTTCTGCTTTTTTTTGTTATTTTTTCCTTATAGCAGCTTACGCAATGAGCGGTTTGAGCATATAGAGAATATCGCTTTCCCGGGATGGATAAGGGGCCATGATATGGTCATCGCAAAGTTTGGAAACAGGGGTTTTGTCAATTATGGCCTGTTTGAAAACATTGACCATGCCGGTGGTATTATCCGCCAGAAAATGGGCACCCAGGATACAGTCATTTTCATCCACAAGAATTTTATAGGCTGCATGTTTCATGCAGATCCGGCGGTAGGTGGGCCAGCTCAGATCTGTATCATAGTTTTTCCGGTATGACAGGTTTTCCTGCTGGAGATCCTCTTCGGTTTTGCCCACCATCCCCAGCTGGGGATAGGTGAAAAGTACCGAAGGCACGGCAGAGTAGTCCATGGACGGCAGATCTGTGCCTTTTTCCAGGGCCAGGACAGACCGGGCAGCTGTATGGGCTTCCATGTCCGCCACCCTGGCAAGCATCACGGTCCGGGCACAGTCCCCGACCGCAAAAATGGTGGGAATGGAAGTTCTCATGGCCGCATCCACCGGGATCCCTTTTTTGGATGCGGTTACACCGGCTTTTTCCAGCTGAAGCGGTGCTATATCGGGCATCCGTCCGGCACCATTGACCACCAGGTCTACTTCAAGTGACGGGCCTGATGCAAAATCAATGGTATATCCGTGATCCTTTTTTGTTACCCCTGAAACGGAAACGCTGGTCCGGATATGAATGCCGTCGGCTTCAGAGGCTTTGATCAGCTGTGCCACCATATCTTTGTCAAAAGGGCCCAGGGGCCGGTCAGCAGCTTCCAGAATATGGATCTCCCCGCGGCTGCTCCCGAGACGCGCTGCAAAATGGGCAAATTCAAAAGAAATGAAGCCGCCGCCGATAAAGGCGATGCGCCGGGGCAGGAAGGTCAGATCCAGAAAGTCATCACTGGTGATCACATGCTGTGCTCCGTCAATGGGCAGGTTCATGGGGATGGCGCCGGAAGCGATAATAACATAACGGGTTTTGTAATCATAGGTGTCAATGCGCAGGGTTTCTGCATCAATGAATTCGGCCTGGCCGGAAATATAGGTGATGTCACGGCCTTTCAGGCTGGTGATGGTGTCTTCTGGTATTTTGGAAGTAAATTTGCTTTTTTGTGTTTGTATCTGCTCCCAGCTGATGCCGGGTGGTTCTGTAATGCCTTTGCCCAGAAGATGGCGGCTGCGGGCCACCACCTCCATGGTCTCGTAGAACCATTTTTTGGCCTGGCAGCCCCGCAGGGCGCACACACCGCCTGGCGTCGGGCTGTTTTCTGCAATGGCCACACGGTACCCTTCTGCTGCCAGATCAAAGGCAGCTGTCTGTCCTGCGGTACCGGTACCGATAACGATGACGTCAAATTGTTCCATAATGCTCCTTTTCTTTCCGGATTCAGGTTAGCATCGGTACAGTCAAACCGCCGTCCATGAGAAACAGCACCCTGCTATTTTTTCCTTTTTCTTCCAGGGCCTGGTCCAGGGCAGACTGCAGGTCGGAAAAAGGCGTGATGAACAGCGGAGATATCACCTCAGGGTCCACATCGGTGACAGCCCACATCTGTGCCCACAAACCGATCTCCGCCATTTTGGCGGCCTTGTGATATCCCAGGACATAGCCCTGTTCGATTTTTTCCAGGGCTGCTTTCGGGGAGTCGCAGGAACCCAGCAGGTCGGCAAAGGCTTTGCCGCCGATGCCGCACCGGCATTTGGCCACCAGGATCAGAATGCCGTTCTCCTTCAATGCCAGCTTGGCATTGTCAATGCCTTTCTGGGCCTGGTATAAATCAATGTCCTGGGGAAACTTCACCACCGATACCACAATGTCGGCTTTTTGGGCCAGGGGCGCGCAGAACACCTCATTGGCCCGGTCAATGGCCGCGTGAAAGGAATCATGGATATGACCCGAACAGGCGGCATAGACCTGGTGGTGCTTGTCCAGGACCGTCATGATGGAAAAGATCTCCTGTTTTACCGTCTTGATGGCATCCATCATGTCTTCATGCACCGGGTTGCCGGAAAGGGCCAGGGCACAAGCCTCAGGCACCAGGGCCAGCTTGTGGTTCTTTTCCACGGTCTTATATCCGGCAATTCCCGGCAGAAAAGATTTTCTGCCCCCGGTGTACCCGGCAAAATAATGGGGCTCCACCGATGAGATGATGATGATTTTGTCCGCTTCCACCCCGGCCTTGTTCACGTACATGGGGGTGCCGTTGGAGGAATCGCCCAGATAGACCATGTCTTCTTCTTTTCTGGCGTCATGGACAATGATGCGGTCCCTGATCCGGGCATAATAGTTCCCGAAAATCTGGAGGTATTCTTCTTCAGACGGCCCCCGGTGGACCCCGGTGGCGATGATGAACCGGTAATTGGTTTTGGACAGATCATCAAAGATTGCATCCAGCACTTTGGATGTGGGGGTGGGCCGGGTGGCATCGTTGACAATGACCAATACGTTTTCAGCATCCTTCAAGAATACATCAAAGGATTTGCTGTTGACGGGATGGGCCACGGACTGGGCAATGACCTGGTCCTGGTCTGCGATGGTCACATCGTTGGCTTCCAGAAAGCCGGGCTGGATGCTGTCATCCAGTTCTGCGGTCATGGTACCGTCTTTTCCATAGGGCACGGAAATTTTCATGGTATTGATGTCCTTTTTGTGTCTTTTTCGTCTGCAAATCATTGAAAGCAGGGAGGACAGGCAAACCGTCCCTGCCGGATGGCTTACATGCCCGGGGGCGACCAAAAACACCTGTCGTGATGGGTTGCACGGTTTTGTCTGCCTGAATGTCCATGGGGCAGAACCTTTGTCAGCGGATGGGGCCCATGCTGTTGAGCCGGTCGATAAATGTGTCGATCTCTGCCTGGAAAAGGGTCTTGTCGCCGGCCGGGATTTCCACCACCTGGAGGCGGGCAGGGTCAATATCCACCCGCTCCATGGTGGACCGCAGGCTTTCCACCAGTTTTTTTGCCCGGGTGCTGCCGTTTTTGTGCTGGCACTCATCTTCCGGGCAGGCTGCCACCAGCACGCCCCAGGCCTTGTTTAAAAACGGGGCCATGAGCAGCTGGGATTCCAGGCGGCCGGCACACATGTTCACATAGATCTCATAATCTTTGTCATGGGTTTCCGACTCCGGAAGCCGGGAGGCCTGCAGATCCGGATAATAAGACCAGTTGCAGGCAAACACAATGGCTTTGGCAGAGGTGTGGGTGGTCAAAAACCGGGAGGATTCCGCAATCAGATCTTCTCTGCCGGTACCGAAATTATTTTCAATCTTGGCAGCCCCTGCCGGGCAGACTTCCACGCAGATGCCGCAGGCCTGGCATTTCACCGGATCGGTTTCAATGCCGTCTTCCCCGTGGAACCTTGCCTCATGGGGGCAGGCCTTGACACAGACCAGGCACCGGGCACAGTTCAGATAGGTCACCGAGGTGGTGCCGGGACCTTTGAACCCCATTTCCAACAGGTCTTTTTTGGCATCAGTGAACACCTCGGTCAGGGTCACCCCTGAAGAACAGGCCGCCTCACACCGCTTGCAGTAAAAGCAGTTGAAAATTTTGTCCGCAGCCATTGTGGTAGGTTCCAGTTCACCGGTCAAAAGCCCGAAGGCGGTGATGATTTTGGCTCTGGGGGCATCCGATTCCCAGCCGGTATATTTAAACATGGGACAATGCTCAAAACAATAGCCGCACCTGATACAGGCGGACAGGGTTGATTCCCATTTTTCCAGATGTGTGAAACGGGTTTTTTCTTTTGTGTCCATATGTCATAACCTCTTAAAAAGTAAATGAATTCATCGTTGTGAATCAGCCACCGCAGTTGTGCCGGAATGCATCAGTTGTGCACGGCATATCTCAGACCGGTTGCCGTGACCCAGTCCTCAGGGGCCTGCATGAGTTTGCCCGGATTCAGGATGTTGTTGGGATCCAGTGCCTGTTTGATGGTCTGCAGCAGTTTAAGGGAATCAGCTTTTTCCACTTTAAAGGATTCTGCCTTGGACAGGCCGATGCCGTGTTCTGCAGAGGTGGTGCCGTTGACAGACCGCACATATTCATAGATCTCGGTAATGGCTTTTTTGGCCGATGCCCACTGGTCTTCCCGGTTGGTGTCCATGAGGATTTTGGTGTGCATGCACCCGGATCCGCAATGGCCGTAGGCGGTCATGATGATATTGTTTTTCTTGGCCACTTCATGGATTTTACCGGCCATTTCCGCCATTTTGGAATAGGGCACGGCCATGTCATCGGCCAGGGAGGTGGAAGACAGGCTGTCATCATATTTGGACAGGGCGGGAAACAGTTTTTTGCGGCCCATGAAGATTTTGGCCCGCTCCTTGGGGTCATAGCTGGTCTTGATATCGCTGCCGTGGTGTTTTGTGCAGATCTCCTTCATCTTGTTGATTTCATAGTCCACCGCTTCCTTGACCATGCCGTCCGCTTCAAATATCAGGGAGGCTGCCACCTCTTTGAGCCCGAGGTTCATGGTCTTGTTCACCGCTTTGATGGCTACGGAATCCACCAGTTCCAGCATGGAAGGGATGGCCCCTGATGCCATGATGGCCCCGATGGCACCACCTGCATGGGACAGGTGGTCGAAATTGGCAATGCCCATGCACCGGTATTCCGGGATGGGCACAAAATTGAGGGTGGCTTCCACCACAATGCCCAGGGTGCCTTCAGATCCCACCATGAGCTTGTGCAGCTGGTAGCCTGAGGCCTCCACCCGGGTGTGGGCCCCCAGGGTCACAAGATCGCCGTTGGGCATCACCACTTTCATGCCCAGCACCGCATCCCGGGTGGCACCGTATTTGACCGATCTCACACCCGAGGCATTGTTGGCGATCTCTCCGCCGATGGTGGCAATGCGCGATGATGCCGGGGTAGGGGGGTAAAACATGCCGTGGGGCTTGAGTGCCAGGTTCAGGTCATCATCCACCACCCCGGGTTCCACCCGGCAGTAGACATCGGGCAGGTTGATCTCCAGAATCCGGTTCATGTGTTTCATGTCCAGAATAATGCCCCCCTGGATGGGAACGGTCTGGCCGCACATGCCGGATCCGCCGCCCCTGGGAATAACCGGAATCAGGGCATCATTGGCATAGGCCATCAGTTTTTGCACCTGTTCGGTGGTATCCGGTCTGACAACAGCCCAGGGCATGGCGTGGTGGACCGAGGAATCAGACCCGAAGGCGTACAGGTCGGACGGGTCTGTTTTGACGTTGTTGTCACCGAATATTTCCCGTAATCTCGATTCGTCAACTGATTTCATTGTTATCCCCTTTTGATGAATCATGCATTCATATGTCCTTGTTTACCCATGTAATGATGGTGTTGTGATGCCAAATATTTCATAATTCCATAAACCTGTGCAAAATTCAATGTAATTTGACGTGTAAAATTCAAATAAATGGGTTTGTTCCTTGGCAAACCATAGAGTTGGGTTTATAATTGTTGTTGTTTGAGCATACTGGCGGATGTTTTTGCCGCTTTTTCATATATTTTTACGCGTATTCCCAGGGAGGATTTTTTTATGACCCATACCGTTGAGTTTTTACCCCATAATAAACAGATAACCGTTGATGACGGCGAAAGCCTGATCCGGGCCGCAATGGAGGCCGGGGTCCATATCAATGCTTCCTGCGGCGGCGCCGGGGTGTGCGGTAAATGCCGCGTGCGCATTGAATCCGGTGAGGTGGGTGGCGGTATTTCCGAGCAGCTGCCCGATGCAGACAGAGAAAAAGGATACCGTCTGGCCTGTCTGGCCACGATAAATTCTGATCTTTCGGTGCGCATTCCTGTGGAGTCTGAAGTGGAAACCAGCCGCCTTACCCAGGCCATGGACCGGCACACGGCCCAGGCCATGTCCATCGACCTGGAGGATCTCAAACAGGACGGATTGTTCATACCGCCTATGGAAAAAATATATCTGGAAATGGACCCGGCTGCCGAGATGGACAATCTGGCAGATGTGGCACGGATCATGAATCACCTGCGGATTCATCATGACGAACACCGGCTCACCCTGGACCTGGCCCTGATCCGCCGGGTGCCGGATGTTATCCGCCAGGAGAATTTCAAGGTCACGGCCACTATTTTGCGGCCGGTGCGCGAAGATGGAAAGAATGAAATCGTGAATATTGAGCCCGGAGATACCACGGACAGAAATTTTGCCCTTGCCGTGGATGTGGGTACCACCACGGTGTTTGGTCAGGTTCTGGATCTGCATACCGGAGAGGCGCTGGCCCAGCAGGGTGAGTTCAATTCTCAGATCAGTTATGGCGAGGATGTGATTTCCCGGATCATGTATGCGGAAAAAGGGGAGGGGCTTCAAACCCTGCACCAAAAAGTGGTGGAAACCATCAACACCATCATCAACAGTATTGTGAAAAAAGCCGGGATTGAAAAGCATGAGATATCCACCATCACCCTGGCCGGCAACTCCACCATGACCCAGCTGCTGCTCAAGATAAATCCCAGTTATATCAGAAGGGATCCCTATGTGCCGGCCGCCATTCTGTATCCCCCGTTCCATGCTGCAGAGATCGGACTGGATCTGGCAGACCATGCTACGGCCCTGGTGTATCCCGGGGTGTCCTCCTATGTGGGAGGGGATATCATATCCGGTATCATGGCATCAGGCATGTACCGGTCTTCTGAACTGACCCTGTATATGGATATCGGTACCAATGCGGAGATAGCCATCGGACACCAGGAATGGATGGTATGTACGGCTGCATCAGCCGGCCCGGCCTTTGAAGGGGGCGGGGTGAAGTTCGGCATGCGGGCCGCCAAAGGCGCCATCGAGGATGTGTCCATCAATCCCGTCACTTTTGAACCCATGATCATTACCGTGGGCAATAAAAAAGCCAGAGGCATCTGCGGATCCGGACTCATCACCCTGGCGGCCAAGATGCTGGAAACCGGGATCATCGATTCCCGGGGCAAATTCAACCAGGACCTGGATACTCCCAGAATCCGGCAGACCGATGACATCTGGGAGTACGTTTTGGTATATGAGGAAAATACCCAGATCGACCGGGACATCACCATTACCGAACCAGATCTGGACAACCTGATCCGGGCCAAAGGGGCCATGTATTCCGCGGCCCTGACCCTGCTGGATGAGATCGGTCTCACAGTGGGGGATATTGAACGGATCATTCTGGCAGGCGGATTCGGGTCCTATGTGGATCTGGCATCAGCCATTACCATCGGGCTGCTGCCGGAGATTGAACCGGAAAAGGTCACTTACCTGGGCAATGGCTCGCTGCTGGGATGCCGCATCAACTGCCTGACCAATTCGCTGCGCCAGGATGTGACCCGGGTGGTGAATATGATGACCAATTTTGAACTGGCCTCCACCCCATCCTACATGGACCATTACATGGGGGCCTTGTTTCTGCCCCACACCGAACTCAATTATTTTCCTAAAGTCAAGGCCCGGCTGGAAGGACTGCGCAAATGAGCGGGTCCGGATATGTGCGCACCATAAGCATGTCTCCCCCGGCCCTGGGAAATAACACAGCCGATGTCCAGCGTCTGGAACAGGCCTTGAGAAAGGAGCTGGACACCGGATATGTGCATGTTCCCTGGCACCTGGTCCGGGATCTTTCGGCCCGGCTGCGGGCCTGGGACTGGCAGGCAAAGGTGGTGCTTTTCAGGGACCGCCGCTCCTTTCTGGTGGTGGATCTGCTGGACCCGGCAGATAGCGGCCCGGTGCTGGGGGCGGCCCTGGATATCGGCACCACCCGCATGGTGATCGCCCTGATGGATCTGGAGACAGGTAAAAAGTTTGCCGAAACCGGGTTTGACAATCCCCAGGCAGATATCGGACCGGATGTGCTCACCCGGATTCACCATGCCCGGACCCAGGACGGCCGGTCTGAACTCCAGGCTATGGCAGTGACAGCGGTCAACCGGCACCTGGCGCAATTGTGCAAAGAAATCGGTGCCCCCCCGGACCGGGTGTTTCTGCTGGCCGGGGCCGGAAACACCGCCATGACCCATCTTTTTGCCGGACTGCCCGCCTTCGGCATGATCCAGGAACCCTATATCCCCTGTACCAATATTCCCGACACCCTGGCCGCGCAACGGATCGGGCTGACCATGCATTCAAAAGGACAGGTGTTTTTGTTTCCCAATATCGGGTCCTATTTCGGCGGGGATCTGCTGGCAGGCATTCTGGCGGCAGATCTGGATCTGGAAGAGGCCCCCTGCATCATGGTGGACGTGGGCACCAACGCGGAAATTGTGCTGGGCAGTAAAGACTGGCTCATGGCCTGTGCCGGGGCTGCCGGCCCTGCCCTGGAGAGCGGGGTCAGCACCATGGGCATGACCGCGAAGCCCGGGGTGATCGACCGGGTGGCAGTAGACTCCGATACCAGGAAGCTGGTTATCCACACCATTGAAGAAAAACCGCCTGTGGGCATCTGCGGATCCGGCATGATCGATCTGGCAGCAGCCCTGTTTCTCACCGGCCGCATCGATATCCGGGGAAAGCTGGTGCCTGAAGCCTGTGAAGGGCGACTGACCGACCAGAACGGGATCCCGGCATTTATGCTGGTGGATGGGGCTGACTCCGGCACAGGAAACCCCATCTGTCTGTCCCAGGTGGACCTGAATTCCCTGACCAGTGCCAAAGCAGCCATGTACACAATCCTGGAGGTGATCGTGGCCCAGACCGCAGGGCTTTCGTTTCAAGACCTGGAGAAATTTTATGTGGCCGGTACGTTCGGGTCGTTTATCAACCCGGAGTCCGCCATATCCATCGGCATGCTGCCCGATATTCCGGTGGACCGGTTCCAGGTGCTGGGCAACACCTCCCTGAAAGGGGCACAACAGGTGTTGACCGATCCTGCGGCCTTTGACCGAATAATGGCGGTGAGAGACACCATAACCTACATCGAGCTGAACGTGAACCAGTCGTTCATGACCCTGTTTTCCGGTGCCAAGTTCTATCCCCATACCGACCGGTCTCGCTTTCCCTCCGTGCAGATCTAAATCATCCTGCACCGGTGGGTACGCAGTTCCGGCAGTATCCAGATTTGACGTATTACCTCCCCTGCAGGTGCTGCGCAGCTGCCCCCCGGTGGTGCCTTGCCGCCGGCCTGAGAACACAGTTCAGACAGTAAGGCGGCAAGGCACCACCGGGGGCGCGGCATTGTAGGCTCTTCCAACCTGGAAATTTTCCGGAAAAGATAAATATACCTGTATATACAACCAGCCTGAATTGTGATACAATTTTTGAAATTTTCATATAAACCGCAAACCAATGAGAAAGGAAAGCTGTATCATGAAAAAGATTGTTGAATGCGTGCCCAATTTTTCCGAAGGCCGCAACACGGAAACCATTGACGCCATTGCCCATGCCATCCGCACCACCCCCGGGTGCACCCTGCTGGATGTGGATCCGGGCCGCTCCACCAACCGCACGGTGTACACCTTTGTGGGGGAACCGGCCGCGGTGGTGGAGGGTGCTCTGGCCGGTGCCCGGGTGGCCCGGGAAAAGATCGACATGACCACCCACACCGGAGAACACCACCGCATGGGGGCGTTGGATGTATGCCCGTTCATTCCGGTGGCCAATGTGACCATGGCGGAATGTGTGGCCCTTTCCAAGGAGTTCGGGCAAAGGGCTGCGGATGAGCTGGGTGTTCCCGTCTACCTGTATGAGGCATCTGCCGCGCAGGATTACCGCAGAAAACTGCCCCAGATCAGAGAGGGCCAGTATGAGGCTGTCAAGGAGCGGATTGTTACGCCGGAATGGAAACCGGACTTCGGCCCGGCCAGATTCATTCCCGAGTGGGGGGCCACGGTCACCGGTGCCCGGTTTTTTCTCATTGCCTATAATGTCAATCTGCTGTCCACCCCCAACCAGGCCCACCGCATTGCATTGGACCTGCGGGAAGCAGGCAGGGGGCCGGATGAACCCGGCCGGCTCAAAGAGGTAAAGGGTATGGGCTGGTATGTGGATGACTACAACCTGGCCCAGGTCACGGTGAACCTGAACAATTACCGGGTCACCCCGCCCCATGTGGTGTTTGAAGAGGTGAAAAAAGAGGCAGCCCTGCTCAATGTGGCAGTTGCCGGATCTGAAATTGTAGGAGTGGTGCCTTTGGAAGCCATTCTGGCGGCAGCGGATTTTTATATTGAAAAGGAAAGCCTGTTTATCCTGGATGAAGACCAGAAGGTACGGCTGGCCATAGAGCGGCTGGGGTTGAATTCTGTAGCACCCTTCAATCCAAAGGAAAAAATCATAGAATACATCATTGCAGAAGAAGCTGACGAACCGCTGGCCGGCTTGAGTGTCCGGCAGTTCATTGAGGAGGTGGCATCCCGCAGTTCCGCTCCGGGCGGTGGATCGGTATCAGCGGCCATCGCCGCCATGGGTGCGGGTCTGGGATCCATGGTGGGTAAACTCACCCTGGGGGTGAGAAAATTCGAAGATGTGGATGCCAGAATGCGGAAACTCATCCCGCCCCTGCACCAGGCAGCCCATGCCCTGATCCCCATGATTGACGCGGACACCAGTGCATTCAATGACTATATCGCAGCCCTGGGCCTGCCAAAGAACACGGAGGCGGACCGGGGATACCGTGCTGAACAGCTGCAGCTGGGATTGAAAAAAGCCATTGACACCCCCCTGTCGGTGATGAAGACCGCGGATGCGGCCTGGGAGGCACTGGCAAAGGTGGCGGAATACGGCAACATCGCCTCGAAATCCGATGTGGAAGTGGGGGCAAGGGCGTTGGAAATGGGTATATGGGGGGCGTACAAAAATGTGGTCATCAATATGGTGGATATCACGGACGAAACCTACAAAAAAGAGACCCTGACCCAGGCAGAATTCCTGAAAGACCGGGCCGAAGCCATGAGCAGACAGGTGCTGGAGATTCTGGATTCCCGCACCTGATGCCGAACCCCGGCCGGTCTGAAACCCGCAAAGACCGTCTTACAAAAGTTTGGAACCTAAAGGAATTCAAGAAGGGTTACCTGGGCTGACCCGGACGGTATGATTTATATTGACAGGGCTGTGTATTTATAATACAGCTATATCGAAGCTATAAAGGCGAACAATATAAATAAATTCCCAGGAGGGTTACATGAGAGAAGTTGTGATCGCAAGTGCATGCAGAACGGCAATCGGCGGATTTGGCGGGTCTTTGACCCCTTTGAGTGATATAGATTTCGGTCCCATTCCCATCAAAGAGGTGATCAAACGGGCCGGGCTCACCGGTGATCAGATAGATGAGGTGATCTATGCATCAGGATACCGCACCGGTGATCTTCCCATCAACTCAGCCCGGGTGGTGGCGGTAAAGGCAGGCATTCCCCAGGAAAAACCCCAGTTCACCATTTCCAAGGCCTGTGCCGGAAGTATCAAAGCCGTTACCCTGGCGGCCCAGGTGATCAAATCCGGTGATGTGGACACGATTGTGGCCGGCGGCATGGAAAGCATGAGCAATGCCACATTCATGCTCAAAAAAGCCCGGTGGGGATACCGCCTGGGTCATGGCCAGCTCCAGGATCAGCTGATTTTGTTTGATCCCCTGAGCGGCAACACCATGGGGGAAACCGCAGAAAACGTGGCGGAAAAATACAATGTGTCCAGAGAAGACCAGGATGCGTTTGGCTTGCGGAGCCAGAACCTGGCGGAAAAAGCCATCAAGGCCGGCAAGTTCAAAGAACAGATAGTGCCGGTGGAGATTCCCCAGCGCAAAGGGGATCCCAAGATATTTGATACGGACGAGCATCCCCGGTTCGGTACCACCATCGAGGCACTCCAGAAACTCAAACCCGCCTTCAGAAAAGGGGGCACTGTCACGGCCGGCAGCTCCAGCGGCATGAATGACGGCGCTTCTGCCCTGGTTGTCATGGCAAAGGATAAGGCAGATACTTTGGGCATCACACCCATGGCATCCATTGTGTCCTACGCCTCTGCAGGGGTGGATCCGGCTTACATGGGCATCGGTCCCATCCCGGCCACCCGCATGGCCCTGGAAAAAGCCGATCTGACCATGAAAGATATTGATCTGATAGAACTCAATGAGGCTTTTGCCTCCCAGGCCCTGGCCTGTATCCGGGAGCTGGATATGGACATGGACAAGGTGAACGTCAATGGCGGTGCCATCGCCCTGGGCCATCCGGTATCTGCCAGCGGCGGCGCCATTCTGACCAAGCTTTTGTATGAACTGATTGCCCGGGATCTGCGGTACGGCCTGGCTACCCTTTGTATTGGCGGAGGACAGGGCATGGCTCTGATTGTGGAGCGAAAATAATTGCGATTGTAATATTCTAATAAAAAAAGCGCACCTCCTGTAAAGGGGTGCGCCGTTCCTTACAAAACTTTGTTGATATATCAGTTATTCATCCGACCAGTGGATGCATTCAGTAGGGCATGTATCGATCGCCTCCTGGATACAGTCTTCATCGCCTCCTTCCGGCATAACAACCTTTGCTTTTTCATCATCAGCATCAAATTCAAACACTTCAGGGCAGAGTTCTACACAGCTTTCGCAGCCAATGCATTCTTCTGTTTCAATATACACGGTTTTTCCCATGAGATTTCCTTTCTTTCAGTATGTGAGACGGTATTGTTGTATCTTTTGCCCAGGCCGGGTTTGTTATACTTCCCGGTAACCGATGGGAATGGTTACAACAGGCTTTGGAGAATGTTTTACCACTTTTTCGGTAACACTGCCGAAATGAAAATTACCCTGTCTGCCGTGACTGGCCATAACAACCAGATCAATTTCTTCTTTTTCAATCATTTTTAAAATTTCATCTGCAGGGTTACCGGTTGCAGTATGCTTTATATACAGCGGGCATCCCTGCAGATGATTTTTACATATTTCATCCAGCCGCTTTTTGGCGTTTTCTTCTTCCCATTCATGAATTCTGTCTATATGGGATTTTTCAAAGACACCATACCAGGGTTCATGATCTGCCAGTTCTGGAATTACATACAAAACATGCACCTGTGTCTGATAAAGATCACTTAGGGATTCCACATAAGGCTGGGCAGCTTCTGCATTGGATGAAAAGTCAGTGGGCCACAATATTTTTTTTACTTCCATTTTTTTCTCCCATGCAATGGGTGTATCAAAATTTATTTTTGATGTAACAGCGTATGATGTCTGTTACCATACGCAAAGATATCTGGTTTTACCATCAGGTAAAAACCGTATTTTGGTCACAAAAAACATGTAGGGATGGCAATGGAGAGACAAATCATTCTGTGGTGGTTTATATGGCAGCCGTCAGTACTCAGCTAACAGCTTTCATGTTTTGTTGTGCCCGGCAGGGCATGGATGTTATTTAGGACCTCATTTTTTTGATATTACAAACAGGCAGCTGTTACTTTGTCCACGTATGCACTGATATCACATTTACGTTCCAGGCCGGAAGCTGCCATGTACCGGACCTTGCCGAAGATGGACCGTTCAGCCCAGGCCCGGTCGTGGACCCCGTAGAGCCAGGCCACGCCGGTGTATGAACTGGGATCTCTGCCGTCCAGAAAATAGCAATTGTTCAGGGCCAGGGTGGTTTCATACGCCTGCTTCGGGGTGGGGGACCATTCCAGGATTTTTTTGCCCCAGTACATGCGCATGTAGTTGTGCATGAACCCGGTGCAGGTCATTTCCATCATGGCAGCGTTCCAGTAGGGATCATGGGTGTCTGCCTGTGCCAGCTGATCCAGGGTATAGATATATTCCCTGGAATCGGTTTCATGGTCTGCCAGGGTTTTTTTTGCCCATCCGGGAATGACGTCGAACTGATCATAATCCGGGGTATAATATACAAAATTGACGGCCAGTTCCCGACGGATGATCAGCTGTTCCATAAATGCATCCCTGGCATCTGCAAGGGATCTGTCCACATTCATGACAGCCATGGCCAGGTATAAAGGAGAGATCTGGCCGAAATGCAGATAGGGACTCATATGGGAGATGTCATCGGTCTGGGGCTGGTTGCTGTTTTGGTCATAATGTGCCAGGCCATTTGTCAGAAAAGACTGAAACCGCTTTTTTGCATGGGAGGTACCGCCGGCAAAAAACCGGGATACCGCGGCCACACTTTTGTCCAGGGTCAGGCCGGCCAGCAGCCCCGGGACAGCATCCAGGTCAAGGCTGGCAAATGACAGGTGCATGGAAGATTTATGCAAGGGTCTCCTGGACAGGGGCATCAGAAAATCCGCCAGAACCCGGTGGAGTTTGGGCCGGATGGTCCGCGCCGCATATTCTGCCTTGTCCGAGGCGGCTGCCACCGGCACCACTACATCGGTTTCCACCTGGATGACCGGGCATCCGGCCTTTTGGGCCACCGTGCGCCGCCATTGTCGCTGGTGCCGCAGATATCCGGCATCACACACGATCAGGGCCGCCTGTTTTCCCAGGTCCAGGACTACGTCGGGCGGGAGTCCTTTTCGCATCACAAACTGGATGCCCCGGTCCGCCAAAGCCTTGCCGGTTTCTGCCAGTCCTTCCAGCATAAAGGTGTAGTGCCGCA
>DATFKQ010000036.1:0-24686 GCA_035268565.1 Desulfotignum sp.
TATGCATCACTGACCTTTCCATGGGGCCAGAAATCCGAAACCACCTCAAACCACACACCGCCCATCTCCCGGATCCAGGCATGCTGGCTGGGCAGATTGTCACAGCTGATACCGATCACAACGGTGTCCAGGTTTTCAAAAAGCTCCCGGGCAATGTGGTACCCCGGCCATTGATCGGAACATACAGGCGTCCAGGCCGCCGGAACAAAGGTGAGCATTACATTCCGGCTGCCCCTGTATTCAGACAAACGGATTCTGTTTCCGGAAATGGCGGGCAGGTCAAAATCCGGGGCAGGGTCCCCCTTCGCCAGTTGTGTTTCGCTGTCCAGGGGCGCCATATGGCCGAAGTCAAATATTTTGTCCCCGAAAGCACTGGACCGGCCGGAAACAGATCCGGAAGCCGTCAGCACCCCTATCACACATAAACCGATAATCCATACGCTTTTTTTCATGGCTGCAATGTAATCCCGGATTCCTTTAAAAGGGTTTGCAAAAACTTCTTTACATCCTCGATTTCACCGGACCGGCTGAAAAACAGATCGGCCTTTTCATTTTCCAGCAGTCTCAACCCGAAAAAATGGGGCGTATTCACCTCCCCGATCTGTTTGTGCAGACTAAAATCTTCATCCGGAAAAAGCGGAAATTCTATATTGTATTTTTTTTTGAAAAAAGCGACTTCAAAAGCGGAATTGCCTGCTCCGATACCCAGAAGTTTTACCCGTTCTCTGAGCTGTGGATCCTGCCGGATCCGGTCAAACAAGGCATTCACATCCGCAGCTTCCCGCTGGCAGATGGGACAGTACATGGAAAAAATTTCAACAATCACCACCCGGGCGGCAATCTGTCCTAAAGTAAACCGGTCCCGCCCCTGGACCCCGAGATAGGCCTGCTGGTGAGTTTCTTCGGGTACCGGCAGATCAAAGTCCAGGGACCCGTTCCTCTCGCTGCAGATCCCGGGACGAATGATCCAGACAGCACCAACGGCCATCACCAGGATGGTCAGAATAATCAGATTCAGCATTCTGCCTGTATTATGTTGGTAATGCATGCCCTTTATATCCTTTTTCTGTTGCCTGCATATCCAGATGAAGGGTGGCGGCCATTTCCAGTTTCGGAAAAAAATCCCTGGACAGGTGCCGCAAATCCACCACCTTGATATAGTTGTGGCAGTAATCACACCAGCTCACCCGGTATTCTTTTTCCTGATCACTGAAAAAATATCCCTGGTTTTCCATATCCTGATTGCCGCAGAACGCACAGCCTATCCGCCGGACCTGCCAGGTATGGTGACAGAAACAGCAGATCAGGTGACGGGATCCTGCATCATCCAGAAACCCCATATTCGGTGCATTCCCGCACACCGGGCAGTACCCGTTTTTGAAACCGGACTGCGGTGCCAGGTGAACACCCAGATCCTGGGCCGCAATTTCTATACCCGGGGCCATGCTCAAATAAGTGATCATGGACAGGTGCTCTGCAGACACACCAACCGCCCGGGCCGTTTTTTCCAGTGGTTCGAACCGGCTGTCAAGCAGGGCCTGAGAAAGGACATCCAGATCTATCCGACCCTCCTCCACTGCGGTATTCATGACAGCTGCCTCTTCTGCCAGGTGGGGTGCCCAATCTCCGGCCAGATCACAGATCTCCATGAAAAGCGTCACAGCTGCCTCCCGGTCGATCCGGAATTCAGAAGGATCGATCAGGGGCATTTCATTTTTTTTCCGGACCGCCAGCAGATCCGGATCGATCTGAATGGGCGGTATGCTGATTCTTTCACGGTTTTTTTCCTGGGCTTCAAATACCCGGGAATAAAAATCAAGGATGGCGGCGTAGGCAGGCCGTGCCCGCTTTATGATATCTGCGGTTGTTATCATCTGTGTACTGACGTTCATAATGGGTCCTTTGAATAAGGTGGTTCCTGCCCGGAAAATTTTTGCAGGTTTCCCGGACAGGCGGGTTATCATCAGATGCGCATCATACGTACCACAGGCCCCATCATCCGCCGCAGGGCCACCTGGCGGGAGATCCCCTGCTGCCGGGTGTCTGCCACGGCATTTTTGGCATACAGGGTCGGATCAAATGCCACCAGATAAATCACATTGGTCGCCTCAGGATCCAGCAGCGCAGCCCCGGGGTATTTCTTTTTCACTGTTTCAAGCCGTGCGGCCGCATCAGCCAGGATCTTTTTCCGGGTACCGAAACGCATGGCACCGGTTGGGCAGACCTTGACACAGGCAGGTTCAAGTCCGTTATGGATCCGTTCGTTGCAGAAATCGCATTTGGCAATGATGCTGTCAGGCCCTTTTCTGGGGATATCATAGGGACAGGAGTAGTTGATCTCTTCAGCATCCAGTCTCTTGGTATAGCGGGTATAGACGACCGCCCCTGTCATGGAATCCTGGTAAATGGCCTGTTCATCAAACGCGGTTTCCAGACAGGGCGGATCTACACAGTGCCGGCATTGATCCGGGAAAAAGAGCCATTGCAGTTTGCCGTCGATCTGTTCTTCATTCATCCTCACCAGTTTATAGGTGGTGAAGGACAGATTGTCGGGGTTCTGAAATCCACCGGTGTTGGTGGTTTGTTCGGCCGGCAGGTCATGCCACTGTTTGCACGCCACCTGGCAGGCCCTGCACGCGGTGCAGACGGTCGTATCGATCAAAATTGACATAGTCATGACAGATTCCCCTCCTTTAGAGTTTTGTGACATTGACCATAAAGGCCTTGGTTTCCGGAATCCGGGTATTGGGGTCTCCGGAAGGAGGTGTCAGCAGATTCGCGCTCTCTTCCGCCCCGCTGGCAGGCCATCTCCAGCCGTAATGCCAGGGTATGCCGACCTGGTGAACCGTGGCATAGCCGATCTGGAACGGCTTGAACCGCCGGGTGACAATGGCGGTGCATTCCAGACTGGCTCTGGCACTGGCTACCTTGACCCGTTCCCCGTTTTCAATACCCCGGAGTGCGGCCAGCTCCTCGCTCATTTCCACAAATACAGCGGGCTGCAGCTCCATGAGCCATTCCTGGGTCCGGGTCATCAAACCGGTCTGCCAGTGTTCGGTAACCCGGTATGTGGTTCCCACAAAAGGAAACCGCGGATCACAAGTGGCATGGGCATCCGCTTCGGTCCGGTATACCACAGCTGTCGGGGATGTCATCTGGGAGCTGAACAGGTTCTTTTCAACGGGACATTCCAGGGGTTCGTAATGTTCCGGAAAAGGACCGTCCGCCAGGCCCGGACCGAAGATCTGTCCATGGCCGTGCTTTCTCATGATAAACGGATATCTTGCATCATCTCTTCTGCTGCCGTCCGGATTTTCAAGGGGATACCAGCCCCCGTCCGGCACATCCCCGATCCACTTCTGGGATACATATTTTCCGTCCTTGACATCCCCTGCGAACTTAATTACCCAGTCTTTTTTATCCCAGGGTTGTCCCTTGGGGTCCACTGATGCCCGGTTATAGATAATCCGGCGGTTCACCGGCCAGCACCAGGCAAATTCCGGATACAGGCCGATATTGTTTTCAGCGTCTTTTTGTGACCGCCTGGCCGACATGTTGCCTTTTTCCGTATAGGAGTTACAATAGAGCCAGTTGCCCGAAGAGGTGGAACCATCATCCTGGAGCCAGGCAAAACTGGGAACCAGGGTGCCTTTTTTACACAGCTTGTCCTTGACAGTGACATCTTTGGTAAAATACCCGTTGATCTCTTTGGCCACCTTGTGGGGGTCATAGGCCCCGTTGCTCTCATAATCCCATTTCAGGTTTACAATCGCATCCGGAAACACACCGCCGGCAGCATATGCTTTTTTGATCCAGTGCCCGAGTTCCAGGATGATATCCCCGTCAGGACGGCTGTTGCCCAGGGGCTTTGGTCCCTGATACCGCCACTGCATCCAGCGGCCGGAGTTGGTGATGGACCCCTCCTTTTCGACTGATACACTGGCCGGCAGCATAAACACCTCGGTCCGTATCTTTTTGGGATCTGCCTTCGGGCCTTTCCAGAACGATCCGGTTTCATTGTCAAAAATATTGACGTTCACCATCCAGTCGAGATTTTCCATGGCCTTTCTGATCTTGGCTGCATTGGAACCGGAACAGGCCGGGTTCTGCCCCCAGGCAAAAAATCCCCTGATATCCTTCTGGTACATGGCATCGAACAGATCAGACCAGGAATAAACCTTGTCATCATCCACCTTGGGCAGCCAGTTGTATCCGAACTGGTTGTCCGGGGTGGCGGCATCCCCGAAAAAGGATTTCAGCATGCTGACCGAATATTTGGGATAATTGGCCCACCAGTTGGCAGACAGAGGATCGTTGCTTTCCGGGGTCCATTTGGTGTTATAGGCCTCCAGGCTGGTGTTGGAGGCCCGGGGGGTTTTAAGATATCCGGGCCAGATATGCCACAACAGGCAGTGGTCCGTGGATCCCTGGACATTGGATTCCCCTCTCAGGGCATTTACCCCGCCGCCGGCAACCCCCATGTTGCCCAGAAGCAGCTGGATGATCGCCATGGTCCGGATATTCTGGGTACCCACTGTATGCTGGGTCCAGCCCATGGCATACATGATGGTGCCGGCTTTTGCCCTGGCACCGGTGGCGGCATAGGTTTTATAGACTGTCAGCAGGTCCTGCTTGGGTGTGCCGGTAACCTGGGACACCGTATCCAGATCATACCGGCTGAAATGTTTTTTCAGCAGCTGAAACACACAGCGTTCATGGGAAAGGCTTTTGTCCATTCTGGGAACGCCGTCATCATCCATTTCAAAGGCCCAGGCAGACTTGTCATAACGGCCCAGGGCCGGTCCTTTCTCATTCTTGCTGTACCCTGCAAACAAGCCGTCATCGAACCCGAAGCTTTTGCCCACAATAAACCCGGCATTGGTGTAAGCTGCGGTATATTCTTTGTTGTAAAGGTCATTGTCCAGAATATACTTGAGCATGCCCCCGAGAAAGGC
Source organism: Desulfotignum sp. (assembly GCA_035268565.1). Lineage (GTDB taxonomy): Bacteria > Desulfobacterota > Desulfobacteria > Desulfobacterales > Desulfobacteraceae > Desulfotignum. Next base: position 4,956 of record DATFKQ010000036.1, read on the forward strand.
GATATCCGTTCCGGACCTTAAGGCTGTGTAAATATCGGCTTTTGCCGATGTCCGTGTAAATCTGGGGTCCACACTGATCAGCTTGGCCCCGTTTTCCATTGCCTGGGTAACATATTTAAAGGAAACCGGATGATTTTCAGCGGCATTGCTGCCCATGATGAGGATGCAGTCGCTGTTTTTGATATCGATCCAGTGGTTTGTCATGGCACCGCGCCCAAACGACTCTGCCAGAGCCGCTACAGTAGCGCTGTGTCAGATCCTGGCCTGGTGTTCGATATAGACCAGGCCCAGAGAGCGCATCAAAGCCTGATACGTCCAGCACTCTTCATTGTCCAGGGCCGCAGAACCTATGGAAGCGATTTTTGTGGTCCGGTTGACCACCTGGCCTTTGGCATTGACCTTTTCAAAACCGGTATCACGGGTTTTTTTCACCCGGTCGGCGATGTTTTCCAAAGCCCAGTCCCAGGAAACCGTCTCCCATTTGTCTGAATAGGGGGCCCGGTACATGGGCTGCTGCAGACGGTTTTCGTTTTCAGCCAGCTGCTTGAGGGATGCGCCCTTGGAACATAACGTCCCCCGGTTGATGACGTGATCCGGGTCTCCTTCAATGTTGATGACCCGGCCGTCTCCGCGCTGGCTGGTGTGCACAATGGCGCCGCACCCCACTGCACAATAACAGCAGATAGTGGTGGTTTCTTTGGCATACTGTGTTTTGAGCATGCCGGCATAGGATTTGACCGGTTTCAGATCAAATCCCAGGCCGCTGACTGCCGCTCCTGCCGCAGCCACCCCGGAAACCTTGATAAAATCCCTTCGGTTGAGTTTCATCGATCGTACCTCCTTGACTTGGGTTGGTGTGATACTCCCGCCTGATCATTAGGCCATAGCACAAGGAGGTTACAAAAAGGTAAAAATAGGCTGTGCACTACATTCTGCCACCCAAAAGATGGCGGTTTTCTACAACCAGATCATCTCGGGTGACCGGCCGCAGTGTTCCAGAAATTTCACCAGATCCTGGGATTTTATGGTAGTGGTGGCGGTGTTTTCCAGCGGATGAAAGTTGAGCAGGTCATTTTCCATCAGTTCTTCATCCAGGACAATTTTTACGTCATGGTCTTTTATGTTTATGGCGGCAAACGGGGTGACAGCGCCGGGAATCATGCCCAGCACTTCCATGAGCAGGTCTGGTTTGGCAAAAGACATGTTGTTTCCCCCGATTTTTTTGGCCACTTCCTTGATCCTGATGGGCTTGTCCGCCAGGGTCACCACCAGGAACAGGTTTTTCTTTTTGTCCTTGAAAAACAGATTTTTGCTGTGGGCTCCTGCAATACCGCTCTGGTGCAGGGCAGCTTCTTCCACGGTAAAAACAGCCGGGTGCTCATGGTTGGTGTAAGCAATGCCGATATCGGTCAACACACTGAGCAGTTCTTCTTTTTTGCGTAACATAATCTTTCCTTGTTTTTAAAAGCTGCATGGCTTTGCTGCCGGCAGCTAACCATAAGTTACATATATGAGCCTGACAATGGTTAAAAATACCATGGTCAGAAAAAACGGCCGGATAAACCCGGCCCCTCTTTTGATGGCCAGGCTGGAGCCGGTCCGGGCACCTATGATCTGTCCGGCCGCCATGACCAGGCCGGCGGACCACAGCACATTGCCGCCAATGATAAACATGGCCAGGGCTACGATATTGGACACAAAATTCATCACCCGGGTGGTACCCACTGCCCGGGTCATGTCCAGGCCCAGAAAAATGAGCAGGGCTCCGGTCCAGAAAGAGCCGGTGCCCGGACCGAAAAAACCGTCATAAAATCCCAGACCCAGGCCGAACAGGACATAAAACAGATGCTGCCCCATTTTGGGCTTTGCAGGCTGCAGTCCCAGGGTTCTTGAAAACAGGGTATAAAAAAAAACAACCAGAAGCAAGGGAGGAATCAGGTGACGGATAAACCCCGGATCCAGGTGCTGGATGGTGACAGCTCCGGCCACAGCCCCGCACAGGGTGAACCCGATACCGGCCAGACATTGGCGAACATCCACCAGCCCCTTGGAGATAAAATTAGCGGCAGAAGACAGGGTTCCGAAACTGCCCTGGAGTTTATTGGTACCCAGGGCCAGGGCCGGGGAAAGGCCGAAGGCCAGCAGCACCGGCAGGGCAATCAATCCGCCCCCGCCGGCAATGGCATCCACAAACCCGGCACACAGGCCGGTGGCAAACAGCACCAGAAAACTGAGCGCAGACAGATCATCAATCATATGCTGCCTGGAAAAAATGCGGAAAACCTGAAAAATATACAAAAATTAGTGTAAAATACATCATTTTTTCTTGATTTTTATTTGGGATCAATGTTAAAAAGAAGGTCATTTTCCAGATATACCTGTTCCAGCTGTTCCTGATATGCCCGCAATGCATCCCCTTTTCTATTGGCCAGTTCCTGGACCATGTACTGAATCACCGCCAGCATGCCTGACACATTGCCGATAAAGGGTATGGATTTGGATGGTATCACCAGCGACAGATGGGCAAAAGGGATAACCGGAGAAATACTGGAATCGGTCAGGGCCAGCAGGATGTGGCCGCACCGCCGGACCATCTTGCTCAATTTTATCAGTTCATTGGGATACCGGGTGGTGGCGGTGAGGATCACCAGGCTCTGGGAAGGGGCATTGGCCAGCATGTCCATGGCTGTGGAATCACTGCCCTTGAGAATATGGATGCCTTTTCTCACCTTGGTCAAAGACCACCCCAGGTAATAGGCAAAGGTATAGGAAAGTCTGGAGCCGGTAACATAAATGGTGGGACTGCCGTCCATGTGGTCTATGAACTGGTTCATTCTTTCCATGTCAATATGCTCGTACAGGTATTTGAGGTTGTTGAGTTCTTCCAGAATGCCCCGGTGCAGCCGGTCAAGTCCGGGTTTGTCAATGCCCTTGAGATTTACCCGGTCCGGCAGGGACAAACCGGTATTGATAAAATCCTTGAGTGCATCCTGGAAATCCGAATACCCTTTATATCCAAGGGTTGCAACAAACCGGACCACCGTGGCTTCGCTTACTTCACAGGCCTCGGCCAGTTCCTTTGTGGTCATGAACACCACCTTGGCAGGATTCTGCATGATATAGGTTCCCAGGGTCTGGGCCTTGGGGGTCAATGTATCGAGCTTGCTGGAAATGTCATCTATAACCGGGTGTGATGCTGCATCATTCATTGTGCTTGCCTTATTTTGTTGTTTTATATCATAACGAAGCATGTATTATAATTTGCTAATTTTATTGAGATTTAGTCCAGAATAATAATTTTGTCAAGGGCAAATGAAAGAAAAACAATCATTTTAAAATAAAATTGTTGACACCTTTTCTTTCATGGTGTATTGACGAAATGGATATGGCAGAAAAATAATATCAATCCAAAATGAAGAGAAGGCCAATGTTTTCGAAAAGCAAACCCATGTGGGGCAAAAAAACCAAGCTTAAATCTAGTTATGATGTGGTTCTCATTGGAGGCGGACTTCACAGTCTGGCAACAGCGTACTACCTTGCAAAAGAGCATGGCATAACCGATGTAGCGATTATTGAGAAAAACTATATCGGATACGGCGGTGCCGGCAGAAACACGGCCATTGTCCGTGCCAACCAGCGGACCCAGCACAATGTGCCGCTATACAAGGAAGCGCTGGACCTCTGGCCGGTTCTCACCAGGGAACTGGATTACAATTTAATGTTCAACAACTGCGGCAACCTCAACCTCATGCATTCTGAAGCAGCCATGAACGCAGCCCGCATGAATGTTGCCACGGCCCAGTTCCACGGGGTGGAATCCCATCTCATCGATGCCAAGGAAGCCAAGGAACTGGTCCCGGCCCTTAACATTTCCGATGACATCACCTTCCCCATCCACGGTGCCATGTACCATCCCCCCGGGGGTGTGGTCCGCCATGATGCAGTTGTCTGGGGCCTGGCCAAAGGGGCTGCCAAAATGGGGGTGGAAATCCACCAGCAGACCGAAGCCACCGGCATCCAGACCAAAAACGGCAAGGTTACGGCAGTGGTGACCGACAAAGGCGTTATCAACACCAAGCAGGTGCTGCTGTCTGCCGGTGGTTACTCTGCGGCCCTGATCCACGGATTTTTAGGCATCAAACTGCCCATCTCGGTTCTGACCATTCAGGCCATGGTCACCCAGCCCCTCAAACCCATCCTGGACCATGTCGTGTCTTCAGGGGCCTACCATTGCTATGCCAACCAGACCCTTAAAGGAGAAATCGCCACCGGTGCCCACATGGATCCCTGGCCCAACTACACCACCTTGACCACCGCCCATTACATCAAGCACCAGGCCGAGGCCCTGTCTGAATTTCTGCCTGCCCTGCGGGGGGTGCGGTTCATGCGGATCTGGGGCGGCCTGGCTGACATGACCCCTGACATGGCCCCCATCATGGACGGCAATGAACAGGTGGAAGGTTTTTTCATGGACTGTGGCTGGGGATATTTCGGATTTAAATCATGTTCTGCCGTGGGCCGCCACATGGCCGGCTTCATGGCCACCAACACCTGCCCTGACATACTCAAGCCCTTTGCTCTGAAACGGTACCAGGAACACAAACTCATGGGTGAAACAGCCGCGCTGATGAGCTACAGCCCGGACAATTAACCAGCTGAATAATTTATATGAGATTCAAGGAGAAGATAAGATGGCGCTAACAATTACATGTCCGATCTGCGGGAAAAGAAACGGATATGAGTTCCGTTACGGCGGAGAAGAAAAAGGTCCCAGACCTGATCAAAAAGATCTGACCCCTGAAAGCTGGTGCGATTATGTCCACATGAACAAATGCGTGGCAGGCGTCCAGCAGGAATGGTGGTTTCACCGGGATGGATGTGGTTCATGGTTTACCATATTCCGGGATACGACGACAAACCTTGAAAAGGAAACACCGGAGGCAAAAGAATGATGAACAGATTCAATCATCTGCCCACATTGAAAATTACTACAGGTGACAAGATTCCCTTTACCTACAAGGGAAAAACTTTCTACGGCGTAAAAGGGGATACCATAGCAACCGCCCTGTATGCCAATGGGGTCAGAATCTATGCAAGAAGTCTGAAATATCACCGCCCCAGAGGGCTGTACAGCATGAACGGGGAATGTTCCAACACCATGATGGAAGTAAACGGCATTCCCAATGTCCGCACGGAAACCACCTACCTGAAGCCCGGCATGGTGATCAAAGAACAGAATGTCAAAGGCTCGGCTGAAAATGACCTCCTGGGTTTCATTGACAAGATGGACTGGGCCATGCCTGCCGGTTTCTACTATGACACCATGCACAAACCCGCCAAAATCTGGCCGGTGGCCATGAAGCAGATCCGCAAGGCCGCCGGTATCGGCAAACTGTCTCCGGATCACCACATGCCCGGCAAATATGACGAAATTTTCCCGACCTGTGATGTGTGTGTCATCGGCGGCGGGCCTGCCGGCATGCAAGCTGCCCTGGCTGCAGCGCAAAAAGGGCTGCGGGTTATCCTCATGGAGGCACGGCCCTGGCTCGGGGGACATTTTGAATACCGCACCTCTGAATATATGGACCGCCAGACCCATCATGAACGTGCGGTGCAGCTGGCAAAAGAAGTGGAAAAAACCGAAAACATCCGGGTGTTCACCCACACTGCCAATGTAGGAACATACAACAACAACCTGGTCACCGGTTTTCAGGTCGGAAAAGAATCCGACACCTTTACGGAACGGTATATTGAACTGCGTGCCAACAGCGTGGTGGTTGCCACGGGCTGCATTGAACGGCCCCTGCTGTTTGAAAACAATGAACGTCCCGGGGTAATGCAGGCAGGATGTGCCCTGCGCCTGGCCAATACCTATGGGATGCTGCCCGGCAAAACTGCGGTATTTTCCATCGGCCATGACCTGGGACTGGAAACAGCCGTTACCCTGCATGATCTGGGAGTAACCGTTCCGGTTATCGCTGATATCAGAGAAGACGGCCAGGATCCAAAACTGCTCAAGGCGGTTTTGGATCGGAAAATCACCATCCTCAAAGGCTGGGTGGCCACTGAAGCCCACGGCGGCAAACAGGTGAAAAAAGTCACCATTAAAAGTGTGGATGCCACGGTTTCCAAAACATTTGACTGTGACGTACTGGTGGCATCAGCCGGATTTACCCCGCTAACAGGCCCTCTGGTGGTAAACCAGGCAAAACTGACCTACGACAACCACACCAATTTTTTCCTGCCTACGGACCTGCCGAAAAAAATGTACGCAGCCGGACGTCTGCTGGGATTTGAAAATGCCAAATCCATTGAAGCTTCCGGTCACCTGGCCGGACTCAAGGCGGCATTTGACTGCGAAAACTGCTCCATTGCCGAGCTGGGCGATGCCAAAAAAACCATGGAAACCCTGCCCGGTCCTGCCAGGGGTACCAAGCTTGTCACTGCGCCGGTAAAGGGAAGAAAAACCTTTATCTGCTTTGATGAAGACGTCAGCATCAAAAATATCAAACAGGCCATTAACAAGGGCTTTGATGTTCCCGAACTGATCAAGCGCTTTTCCGGTGCAGGGCTTGGGCCCGGCCAGGGCGGCATACCAGGCCACAACCTGCCCTTGTTCACTGCCAAATACCAGGCCCTGCCCGATATCCGCATCAAACCCACCACGGTGCGGCCGCCTCTGGTACCAGCGTTTATTGCCACCTATGCCGGTACCAACCATACCATGTTCAAAAGAACCCCCATGGATGAAATGCAGCGAAAAGACGGCGGCATTTTCAGAAACATCGGGGTATGGCAGCGGGCCCGGTACTTTTCAAAAGATTTTACCTGCAAAAAAGAAATCGAAAATGTCAGAAACAATGTGGGCATGCTGGACGGCTCCACCCTGGGAAAATTCAGGATTCACGGACCTGATGCGCTGAACGCCCTGCAGCGGGTATATGTGTCCGATCTTTCCAAAATCAAGGAAGGCCGGGTCAAATACACGGCCATGTGCAATGATGACGGCTGTGTCATTGATGACGGCGTAGTGGTCAAGCTGGGGGAAAATGATTACTATTTCTCCACCTCCACCGGCCGTGCCGGCCAGACCATAGAATGGATCCGGTACCATACCCGGTATGAGAACTGGGATTTCGCCCTGGTCAACCTCACCGATGCCATGGGGGTCATCAATCTGTCCGGCCCCAATGCCAGAAAAGTGCTGGAAAAAGTGGTGGACATCGATGTCTCCAACGAGGGATTCGGTTTTTCCGAATACAAGGAATTCACCATTGCCGACACCATCCCTGTCAAGGCCATGCGCCTGGGATTTGTGGGCGAATTGTCCTATGAGCTGCATATACCGGCCTCCTATATGAAATCAGTGTGGCTGATGCTCAAGGAAGCAGGCAAAGCGTTCAAGATCCAGAATTTCGGTGTGGAAGCCCAGAATGTGCTGCGCATGGAAAAATGCCATGTCATACTGGGACAGGAATCTGAACAGCGCACCAACCTGCTGGATATTGGCATGGGCTTTCTCTGGTCCAGGAAAAAAACAGGGTATAAAACTGTCGGCGTGGCTGCCCTGATCCAGGCGGAAAAAGACAACACCCGGCTCAAGCTTGTGGGATTCAAGATGGAAAACAATGGCAGAGCCCCCAAAGACGGCGCCCTGATCGTGGATGAGCGGATTCGGGGTAATGTGTGCACCGCCAGAAACAGCTTTTCCCTCAATGAAGCCGTAGGTATGGCGCTGGTGCAAGGTGACATGAGCAAAATCGGCACCCGGCTGGCATTTTATGAAGATGAATGCAATGGCGAGCTGATTTACGGAACGGTTGTGAAAACACCGTTCTATGATCCTGACGGTAAACGGATGAAAATGTAAGGGATACACGCATGAAAGATATTAAAAGATACTCGGCGGTCGAGTTCAAGGCGACACCGCTCAAAAGTCAAAAACGCGGCGACTGGGATGTGGTCCTGGAATACCACGGTGAAGGGGACGGCCCCTGGCTGGTGGATCTGAGCCACAGGACCCGTCTGGATCTGCAATGTTCCGATCTGGCCGCAAAAAAACCATTCGGGATCACCATTCCTGAGACACCCTGCCAGTCAGTTCTGGAAAAAGGGATGCTGCTCAACCGCATGAACCGCATCCAGACATCCATCTACCACCTGGACGGGGAAACCCTGGACATCCCCAATGAAAAAGAATACACCGATGTCACTGAAGCCACTATTTTTGTGGCGATTTTCGGTCCCCGGGTTTTTTCCATCTGTGAAAAACTGTCCAACCTGGATTTTGCAGGTGAAGACAAACCGACCCCCTTTCTTTTCCAGGGTCCTTTTTCCCATGTGCCTTGCCAGATTGTAACCCTGAGCCGGGAAGCGGAAAAATCCGGTGTGGTGCTGACCTGTTCCAGAGGATATGGCAAACATATGATCGACGGCATCCTCCATGCGGGTGAGGAGTTCGGACTTACGCCGGCCGGCGAAGCCCGGTTCACCAGCTGGATAAACAGCTTATAAGGCCTGCAAAGAACTTTATAAAACAACGTGATATACAAATTTAAAAAAGGTCAAAACCGGTTTTGACAAAACCGGGTTACTTTAAGGAGACAAAAAAAACCATGAACAAAAAATACGATGCAATTATTATCGGTGCCGGTGTTATTGGAACCCCCATTGCCTATGAACTGTGCAAAATGGGTTATAAAACCCTGAATGTGGACAAGCTTCCTGATGCAGGAGAAGGCTCCACCGCGGGTTCCTGCGCCATTGTGCGGGCCCACTATTCCACTGAGGACGGCGTGGCCCTGGCCTATGAAGGATTTAAATACTGGCTGGACTGGGAAAACTACCTGGACAATGTCACAGATGAAAAAGGCATGGCCAGATACATGAACACCGGCTCCATCCTTCTCAAATCAGAAGGACATGACTGGCAAAAGGTGCAAAAGCATTATGATGCAGTAGGGGTCAAATACGAAGAATGGGACAATGACACCATCAAAAAACATGTCCCCCCCATTGACCTGCACAAATACTGGCCTGTGCGCCGGCCTGAAGATCCCAAGTTCTTTGAAGAGCCTACAGAAATGCTGGAAGGTGCTATATTCTGTCCGGAAGGCGGGTATGTGAATGACCCTGCCCTGTCCGCCCACAATATCATGCGGGCTGCTGAAGCCAAGGGCGGTGAGTTCATGTTCAACGCGGAAGTGGTGGACATCAGAAGCGAGAACGGCAAAGTGACCGGTATTACCCTCAAAGACGGCACCCGGATCGATGCGGACATTGTGGTCAATGTGGGCGGTCCCCATTCCTTTAAGGTCAACAAGATGGCTGAAGGGGTATGGGAAGGCTGCAACATCAAAACCAAATCCCTGCGCCACGAGGTCATGTACTGCCCGTCTCCCGAAGATTATGATTATCTCAACGACGGATACCACATGTCTGACGGCGACATCGGCTGCTATGTCAGACCTGAGGTGGGCAACCTGTTCCTTATCGGATCTGAAGACCCGGACTGCGATCCCCAGGAATGGGTGGATCCGGATGAATTTTATGCCGGCAAAGGGGGACACGGCAGAGACAATGTTCTCACAGACGAGCAGTGGAAAGCCCAGTGCTACCGACTGGGAAAACGCATTCCCACCCTGCAGGTACCCAACCAGCCCAAAGGCATTGTAGACCTGTATGACTGCTCTGATGACTGGATTCCTGTGTATGACAAATCCGATCTTGGCGGATTTTACATGGCCATCGGCACCTCAGGCAACCAGTACAAGAATGCCCCGGTTGTGGGACGTATGATGGCAGAACTCATTGATGCCTGCGAAAAAGGCCTGGACCATGACAAGGAACCGTTCCAGTATGAGTTCAAATATACCACACGTACCCTGAATGTGGGCTTTTTCTCCAGAAAACGGGAGATCAACTATGACTCCAGTTTTTCTGTAAACGGATAGCACAAACCAGCCGCAAAAGATCCTTTGTTCCGTCAGACACCTGCCGGAACAAAGGAAAATCCGGCACCATATACCACCATGCTGTGTAATACAATGCAGCACGGTTTTGTCCAGGGGCAGGCCGGGGAATACCCTGGCACTGCCCTTTTTTTTCCCGGCACCACTGTTTTGCAACTGGCTGACGGCATGTGGATATAACCACCCGGAATAAACATAAACCATAGAAACTGGTGTTGATATAATGCAGATTTATGTGTGTATAAAACATGTACCGGATTCAGCCGCCAATATCCACCTTCTGGATGATACCCGGATCGATGAAAAAGTAGCCTTTCTGCTGAACCCCTATGACGAGCATGCGGTAACCGAGGCAGCAGCGCTGAAAAAAAAAGCAGCAGACAGTGAGATAATTGCCGTGTGTTTAGGGAAACCGGATGCACAAAAGACCATCCGGTCCGCCATGGCCATGGGTGCTGACAGAGGCATCCTGGTGGAGACAGATGATGCCTGCGACAGCATGACCACGGCCCGGGTCCTGCACGCCGCCATTGTACAGGACGGATCTGCCGGCATTATTTTCACCGGCAAAGAATCCATAGACAGCGAAGGCATGCAGACCCAGTTCCGTATCGGGGCCTTGTTTGGTTTTCCTGTGGTGACCAATGCGGCCGCCCTTGATGTCACATCCGGCAAGGCGGTTGTGACCTGTGAACTGTCCGGGGGCAGAACCCGCACCTTTGCACTGGGTCTGCCCTGTGTGATAGGGGCGGGACGGGGGTTGAACACCCCGGGATATCCGACCTTTCCTGATGTGGTCAAGGCCCGCAAAAAACCCATCAAAACAATTTCCCTGGACAGCCTGTCCATCACCCCTGCCGGCGGATCAGCAAAAACCGTTGCCCTCACCCCCCTGGTGCAGAAACGCCACCCCAAAAAAATCACAGGATCCCCGTCAGATCAGGCAAAAGAGATCATCAGAATTCTTCAAAAAGAAGCAAAGGTGTTATCATGAAAAACACAGGCATCCTCATTGAAATGGAAAACAACAGGGTCAAGGAGACCAGTCTCGGTATGATCACCCTGGCTGCCCGGGCAGATACTGATCTGTACGCCCTGGTTCTGGACGGCGTAGATGATGCTGCCTGCGATATTCTGGCACAATACGGCATCACCACGGTTGTGGATCTGGAACTTGCTTCTGCCCCTGAGATCCGCATGAACCCGGCAGTGCGGGCTGATGCGGCTGCACAGGCTGCCCGAAACCTGCATCTGGATGCCATTTTCGGTCTTTCCAGTGCAGACGGAAAAGATCTTTTGCCCCGGGTGGCTGCCCTGCTGGATGCCCCGCTGATCATGGACTGTCTGGATGTGGATCTGGAAAAAAATATTGCCAGAACCTCCCAGTATTCCGGAAAGGTGCTGGCAGATATCCAGCTGACAGGCGATGTGGTGATATTCGGGATCAGGCCCAATGCAGTGAAGCCCGTGCCCTCTCCTGCGCCGGCAAAAAAAATTACCATGGCGTCAGACAGCACTGTGCCTGCAGATTTTGTCCTTGTGTCCTGGGATGACGGTGAAAACAGCAGCAGGGCCAGCCTGACAGAAGCAGATATTATCGTTGCCGGGGGCAGAGGGTTGAAAAACAAAGACAATTTTTCTTTGATTTTTGACTGCGCCCGGAAAATGAATGCATCTGTGGGGGCTTCCCGGGTGGCTGTGGATGAAGGGTGGGTGCCCTATGCCTGTCAGGTGGGACAGACCGGGGAAAAGGTCAGCCCCCGGGTGTACATTGCCTTTGGGATATCAGGATCTATCCAGCATTTTGCCGGCATGAAAACAGCCGGAATGATCATTGCAGTGAACAAAGATGACAATGCCGCCATAATGGCCAATTGTGATTACCAGGTACAGGGGGATATGTTTGAGATCCTGCCTGAACTGATCAGGCAACTGTAAGATGAACCGGCTATCACACCAGAATGCCAGAAAATTCCTGTTCGGCCTGGATAACGCCAATTTTCTGGCCATATTTGACGAATACAGTGACGGGGTGCTTATCACCGACAAAGACGGTATCATTGTCTATTACAACCACGCCATGTCCCGCATTGATGAACTGGATCCGGAAAACGCCATCCTCAACCGGGTGACAGATGTGTATGACCTGGATGATCACACCAGCCTGATCATGCGCTGTCTTCACACCCGGCGCCCCATCATTGATGAGCCCATCTACTACCGGACCCGCATGGGAAAGTTTGCCAATACCATCCACAATGTCCATCCCATTTTCAACAAAAATCAGCTTGTGGGTGCCATCTGTTTTGTGCGCGATTTCAATGTTCTCACCGAGACCCTCTCATCCATGCGTCTGCCTGACAGCCAGTACCGCATGCACCAGTATGAGATCACTTTTGATACCATCATCGGCCGGGACCCGGCACTGAAGGATGCCCTGAACGCGGCCCGCATGGCAGCCAACACCCCGTCTCCGGTGATGCTGTACGGAGAGACCGGCACAGGCAAGGAATTGTTTGCAAGGGCCATCCACAACCACAGCCCCAGGCATGAGAAAAAATATACCCCGGTCAATTGTGCGGCCATCCCGGAAAACCTGCTGGAAGGTATATTGTTCGGTACATCCAAGGGGGCGTTCACCGGTTCCATCAACAAGGCCGGGCTGTTTGAGCGGACCAGCCAGGGCACCATATTTCTGGATGAAATCAATTCCATGCCCGTGGGTCTCCAAAGCAAGATCCTGCGCATTGTGCAGGAAGGAAAAGTACGACGGGTGGGGGCACTCAAGGAAATCAAATTTGATTTGAAAATCATTTCCTCGGTGAACCAGGACCCCCATATATCCATTGCCGACAAGAGCCTGCGCTCTGATCTGTTCTACCGGCTGGGGGTGGTGTTCATCCATATTGTTCCCCTGCGTGACCGCATTGCAGACCTGCCCCTGCTGGTAAACCATTTTATTGCCAAACACAACAAGGCCCTGGGCAAGCAGGTGCGGGGTATCGACCAGCAGGTCATGGACATGTTCAGCCGGTACCACTGGCCCGGAAATGTCCGGGAGCTGGAGCATGTGATTGAAGGGGCCATGAACATCATGGGCCAGGATGATCAGATCCGGACAACCTATCTCCAGTCACACTTTGTCGATGGCTGCGGCATGATTCGTCCGCCAAACGCCAGATCTCTGCGCAGGACCACTGCATATTTTCCCGGACACCAGGACAGTAAAGCACAAAATTCAGACCTGATGGTCAACAAAAAAGAGCATGAAAAAAAAATGGTCTGGCAGGCATTGATGCAGTACCGGGGCAATGTCACCCGGGCTGCCGGAAAACTGGGAATTTCCCGGCAGCTGCTGTATTATAAAATGAAAAAATTCAACCTGTCACGGGATGCGTTTCAATAGCGGCCATGCCGCAAAGCTTCCGGTATGCAACATACCGGTATGGGCACCATTTTGTGGCGGTTGGCTGCATGCTGTATTTTAAAAACTGCCAGCACCTGTTTCTGCCGCTCATCCAGGTTCACCTGTTTTTTTTCTTCTTCCGTCAGGGCATTGTAGGCCATGGCCCATTCCAGCTCTGCATAGGTGGCCCCGATCTGTTCTTCATCTGTGCGGTTGTCTTCCCATAACCCGTCAGTGGGAGATGCTGTTATGATCTCTTTTGCAATACCCAGGGGCCCGGCAAGGGCGTACACCTCTGATTTAAGCAGGTCTCCGATGGGTGATATATCCACCCCCCCGTCCCCGTATTTGGTATAAAAGCCCACCCCGAAATCCTCGACTTTGTTTCCGGTGCCTGCCACCAGAAACCGGTTGTGGGAGGCAAAAGCATACAGGGTGAGCATCCTGAGACGGGCCTTGGTATTGGCCATGCTCAGCTTGTCCTGAATATCGGGGGGAAAATGATCCTGGATACTGGAAAATACCGGTGTCAGGTCCAGGTCAACAGCGGTGACGTTGGAAAAATTGCCAGTAAGCCATGCATTGTGGGCAGCAGCCCGGGACAACTGGTCTGAAGCCTGGAAAAGGGGCAGGTTCAAAACCATGACGGGCTTTTGGGTCCTGGCGCACAGGGTGGAGGTGACAGCAGAATCAATACCGCCGGATACCCCCACACAAAAACCTGTGAGGCCTGAGTTTTCCAGATAATTGTCAAGCCAGCCCACAATGTGCTGGATCGTTTTTTCAATCTGCATGTCATTATCCTTGTGAAAATTTGGTATGTGGCGCAGTGCCCTGGGTGATTTATAATGAAACCCTTTTGGGTTTGTCAATAGCGCACCTGCCTGGGCAATGTCCGGATACCGCCCTTTCCGCCTCCATCATCTGCCTGATTTTATGGGGCAACTGACATGGGGTGTTCTCCTGTTTCCTGGATCTTTGTTTTATTCAGGCCTTTTGTAATTTTTCCTGAACACTTTTTACCTTGTCTTCCATGGTCTGGTCCCGGTCGGTTCTGGTTCCAAGCTTGATCGTTGTGGTAATCCTCGGGGCACCCATGCTGTGGATTTTTTCATGGCATTTTTTGACTGCCTGAAAGACGGCATCATAGTCACCTTCGATGTTTGTTCCATAGGCGTGAAGTTCGGATTTAAGGCCTGCTTCGGCAATGACTTCATGGCAGGCAGCAACGTATCTGGAGACGGAAAGACCCACGCCCAGGGGAACTACACACAAGTCAATAATAACATTCATTGGTAACTCCTTCTCAGGTTAAATTTTTTGATCCAGTACATTGTAGTCAGGTCCTGGAAACCTTGCAATAGAAGATTTTTCATATTTTCAACGCCGGGATGAAAAGGTTTTGTTTGACACAAAGGAAGCACCTGTCCTACATATTATAAAACAGCAACTGCCATTAACAATCCATTGCCTTGAAAATGTTAACCTTGATCGGAATCTGCTGATGCGTGCCTTATTATATAAAAACTTTCAGCCTGAGAATATTCCTGTACCGGATCACAGGATCATCCAGATGATCCGGTACTCCCTGAAAGAAGATGTTGACATCCAGCACCTGAGCTATCTGATAGCCTTAAATCCTGTTTTAACCGCCCAGATTCTGGGTTTTGCCAATTCAGCTTTTTTCGGCTTTTACCAATCTGTTGAAACGGTTTCTGAAGCGGTTGTTGCCATGGGCATCGATCAAGCCCGCAATCTGGTTTTGTGTTTTTCGGTTAAAGAGGCCTTGTGTAAAAGCGCCATACCTGGATTTGACAGCAACATATTCTGGGAAGATGCCCTGAGAAGAGGGATTGCTGCCCGGCAGATTTCCGTTCTTGTGAAAGCCCCTTTGGAGCAGGCGTTTACTGGCGGCATGATGCAGGATATCGGACTGCTGGTTCTTTTTTCCATCGCGCCTGACAAAGTTGACAGATGGGCTCTTTTAAGAGCCAATCTTCCGCAAAAACGGCATGAAATGGAAAATGAATTGTTTCACACCACCCATGACAGTGTCGGCGCATTACTGGCAAAAAAATGGCATCTGCCTGAAACCCTTGTCACTGCCATTGCCTCCCATCACCATACTGCCGGACAAAACCAGATCAGCCAAAGAACATCAGCAGACAGGAAAACCATCCTGTCATCTCTGATGATGCTGGCTGATCTTTGCAATGCCGCCTTTACCTGCTGGGACAAAGCAGCAGCATTGTCTCAACTCAAACAAAAGGCCGAAGAATTCTTCAGACTGGACGGGGATACAATAGAATCAGTATTGTCCCTTTTGCCGGATCAGGTCAAAGAGATATCCACTTCATTGGACATCAGTACAGGGACACAGCATGATTTCCATACCGTTATGAACCAGGCCAGTCAGAAATTGACGGAAAATACCATCAGTTATGTGGAATTGACCTGGAAACTGCAAAAATCCCTTCAACAAAGGGATGAGTATGCGGCAAAACTGGAAGCTGAGCTGGATATTGCCCGGGAAATACAAAAAAAACTGCAGCCGGACATTGACCGGATCCGTCATGTAGCGGCATTTAACATTCCTGCCTTGCATCTTTCAGGTGATTTTTACGACTATTTTGAAAAACCGGACGGCACCATCTGTTTCTGTCTGGGGGATGTTTCGGGAAAGGGAACATCTGCCGCACTCCTCATGGCAAAAACCATTTCTCTTTTCCGGTGTTTGAGTAAAATTGTTGATGATATCAGTCACATTGTTTCTCTGATGAACAATGAACTCTATGAAACCACCGCCAGAGGAATGTTTGTAACTTTTGTGGGCGGATGGCTTGATCCCCGCTCACGGGAAATATCCCTGATTAATGTGGGACATTTGCCTCCCCTGCTTGTAAATGAAAAAAATGTTTTCAAGATTCTTCCATCAGCACCTCCTTTGGGCATCATGCCGGATGTGGTGCATGTTGTCAGAAAATTTTCCCTTGCCGACAGCCGGTTGTATCTCTATACGGACGGATTCACGGAAGGCCGGATTACAAAAGAAAAATTCCCCGCCATTGAAAAAAAACTGGATTTGGATGGTTTTTTAAGGTGGCTGATCCAGTCCAAAAAAATGCAGCTGGATGACCAGATGAGCTGGATCAAAAAGCGATGCACTGATTATCTTTTGCCCCGGACAGATGATTTAACCTTGATGATTTTGTCTGGCGAATGATCCGAATTGTTGTTTACAAAAACCGGCTCAGTTAAACCGGTACGTTAGCTTCCAGGATCTGTAAGATCTCATCAATTTTCTGCTGGGCATTTTTTGTTTCCAGGGTGCAGCCGCCAGCCCCGGCATGGCCTCCGCCGCCGTAGCGCGCAAGCAGCTGGCCCACATTCACCCGGCAGTTGCGGTTGAAAATGCTGTGGCCGATACTCACCAGCACATGGCTCTTTTCAGGCCCGGTATACCGGAGTTTGACACTGGCGACGGTATCGGGAAACAGGCAGTAGATCAGAAACCGGTTTCCCGAGGGCACAGGATCCAGGTCCCTGAAATCTGTAATGGAAATCTGCCCCTGGATACGGGTATATTCCTTGAGGTAATCGGCATACACCTTATTTTCCTGGATAACGAGATCACAGCGTTCCCTGACCATGGGATCAGCCATGACCGTTTCAATATCTTTGGTCCTGAGCATCTTTACCAGACGGTTCCAATAAGCTGTGTCTGTATTGTCACGGTTTTTGATGGTCATGGACAAAAGGACATGGGGATAATCCTGGGGGTGCAGCACCTGATCTTTGGTCAAACCGGCTGAATCAATGATATCGGTATGAAAAACCAGGTCATCAAACCGGCTGTCCAGATGTCCGGATGTTTTATAATATTTATGGATCACGCCGGCGGCTGAAGCAACAATTTCATGGGCCCCTTCAAATGCCTGATCCGGTTTGTTGGAAACATGGTGGTCAAACCACAGCGAACATCTGGGATCATAAGGCAGGTTGGCTACAATATCACCGGGTTTTATCTCTGCTTTTTTTTTCTGGACCTCATTGGGCTCCACCCAGTATATATCCGTGTCAATATGCAATGCTTCACGCAGCAGCACAGCGCATACAATACCGTCAAAATCAGGCCGGGTTACAATTCTCATGGGAAAATCCTGGGTAACATGTCATAATAAAAATTAATAATGGAAATTTTCATGCCGGGCAGTGTATAAACCATTCCTGAAAAATTTTCAAGGATGAATGGAAAACACCTTCCTGAATGGCAATGTGACAAACAACACTTCGGACAAAAAACCGCATGGCCCCCAAAAAGCAATTTTACTCCATAGCAGGATCAGCAGATAAAGCCACCTATACCGCCCGGCTTAAAATCAAACGGTCTCTTTTCATCTGCCACCTGTCCCATGCCGGTTCCATTGACGCAGCCAAAGATTTCATTTCAAAAATTTCCAGAGAAAACAAAACCGCCACCCATAACTGCTGGGCCTATATTGTGGGGGATGCCGGCCAGGTTTACCACAGCTCCGATGCAGGCGAGCCGTCAGGTACGGCAGGTAAACCCATGCTCAATGTGCTGGCATCTTACAGCATGACCCAGGTGGCAGCGGTAGTGACCCGGCACTATGGCGGGGTAAAACTGGGTGTCAGGGGATTGATCCAGGCCTATTCAGATGCGGTTGCAGCGGCTCTGGATGACGCTAAAAAAGTCAGACTGGTCAAGGGCTTCCAGGTACGGGTCCAGATCCCCTATGAATGCAATGATGTTTTTTTAAACCAGATCAGCCGGATGGATGCGAAAATTATTGATACCGGTTATGGAGAGCAGGTTATCCATGAAATACTGATAAAAACAGATTGTGCCCGGGATTTTGAAAAATTGTTGTCTCAATATAAAAATCAGGGGCTGGTGGTATTGTGAGCAAGCGGTAAAAAAGATTATTCGCCGTCAGGATCCGGTTTGCGGCGGTCCCTGCCGCTTCGTTTTTCCTCATCTTCCGGCAGAAAATACTTGATAAACTTTTCCGCCCTTTCATTGTGTGATTTACGGCGGTCTTCTGTGTTACGCCGATCTTTTTTATTTTCCATTAGAGAACCTCATCAGGTCAAAAAATTGCAGTCATGGCTGCATTCTTATCAAAAAAACATGGTTTATAGATATCATCGGGAATCAAATTTTGTCAATCAATTTTAAAATCAAGGCCGTTGCCTGAAAACAGCGTGCAGATAATTATTTTTAATACCCTTTATATCAATTGACAGGTGGTGTTGATTTATGTAATTTACGTTATAAAATTGCTTAAAATGAGTATTTACTTGGACTTTTGGATATTTAAGAGTGGGCCCATTAAAAAGAAGAAACTTTGAAATAAACAGCACCTTATATCCATATGGAGCGAATTTTCCATGAAACACTATATTGCGTTTATTGAAGAAATGGTAGCAAAAGGAGGCCCTGATTCTTCAGAATATCATGAATTTTCGGACTGGCTCACCCAGGTTCACCAGGAAACAAAAGATGGCACATTACAAAGAAAAGATCTGGAGCAGCTGCGCGAGAAAATGGGGGAAGCGCTTTCCATATTGACACTTCAGGGCTTTGTTTTCAATAAGCCCCATGGATATCCAGGAGATTACGAAATCATTGAAAAAATTTACCTTGAACACACCTCCAATGATCCGGAACTCAGAAAATGGGATCTTTTTTTCCAGCTCCAGAAAGCCCCCATGGCAGTAAGGAACAGAAAAAAATACTTTCTTGATCTTTTGCGCCATCTTGATGACCGGGATGGCACTGACAAACGGGTATTAAATATAGCCAGCGGACCGGCAAGGGATCTGTTTGATTTCTTTTCCCGAAAAAATGACAGCAGCATCTTGGTTGACAACGTGGAATTTGACCCGCTTGCCATCTCCTATGCAAAAAACCTGTGCAAAGATTTTCTCCATAACATTGCCTTTCTTCATACAAATGCATTTGATTTTACCTCAGACAAAAAATATCGCCTGATCTGGTCAGCCGGTTTATTTGATTACCTGAATGATAAAAAATTTATTTTTCTATTGAACCATTTGGCGCCTTTGCTTGAAGACGAAGGAGAAATGGTTATCGGAAATTTTTCAACAAACAATCCAACCCAGGCCTATATGGAGGTGATCGGAGACTGGCGGTTGATCCACAGAACACCTGAACAGCTCACTGCACTTGCCAGGGCCTGCAAATTCAAAGAATCAGATATCCGCATCGGCCAGGAACCTGAAGGCGTAAACCTGTTTCTTCATTTGAAACGCGGAAAAGAATTTGTCTCAAAAGGCTGAAGAACATGCTGTTTTTGCTGTTACCCCTGT
>DATFKQ010000037.1:0-20486 GCA_035268565.1 Desulfotignum sp.
TTTCTCGTTCGACTTGCATGTGTTAAGCACGCCGCCAGCGTTCATTCTGAGCCAGGATCAAACTCTCCAGTTAAATCCTTACATAGCTTAATTCAATAAGCCTTCTAAAACTCTTTAAGGTCTTGTTTAAGACCCGCTTCAGACTTTATCACTGACCAATTTTCAAAGATCAAAAAAAAACTCATCGAGGACACTCAAACCGTCTCTCGACAAGACCGGCGTAATATGCATGAATTCAAAACCGATGTCAAACTCTTTTTTACTATTTTTTTCTCTTTTTTTTATCCCGTTGATTTTTAAGGATGTTTTTGAATACAAATTGTTTTTGTCCGGGACTTTTTTTGAAATTATTGTGTTTCAGTCAATAATTATTGCGGACACGGATTTTTTCATCTATGGTTTTTTTATACTCTTGGGGAGGGATAGCGTGCTTACAATCCATGATTCTCGGGCCTGGAAACAAAAGGCCATGGCTTTTGTGACCCGGTGCCACCGCCATTTGTGGGGAAAAAACAATGAAGACCCGCTGGTGTTTTTGTATCATCAGGGCCTTACCCATGATTTTATCCGCCAAATGCACCTTGGGTGGAACAAACATGCCCAGCAAAGAGATCTGACCAAATGGGGACTGTCTGACCCGGAAGATGACCTGTCCCGGTTTTTGCTGCCCCCTGGCATTGTGCTCCCCTGTATTGTGGAGAAAAATTTGCAGTCTGTTGCCATTCTTGCCATGAATTCCGGCTGCCCGCCCTGCCTTGTGCCGGGCAGCCGCCATGACATCATTCTTGGTGACGGCAGCCGGCCGCCTGTGCTGTGTGATGATATTCTTACCGGGCTGCAAAAGCTTCAGGCATCCGGCACACCTGTGCGGCTGCATCTGAACTGAATCCATGGAAAAAAGCAGACAGGGACCCGGCTGATAATTCATGCGCCCGGCCTATTGCACCGGCAGCACCGGCGGCTTTTTTTTACGCCGGATATTCACCACCATGATTCCGGCCACGATCAGGGATATGGCGGCCAGCAGATGACGGGTGACCGGCTCGTTCAGCAGCAGCACTCCGGCTGACACACCTGCCACTGGAATAATAAAAATAAAGGAATACAAAGAGGATGCACCGAATTTCCGGAGCATGCCGTTCCAGGCTACAAATCCAAATGATCCTGTGGCAAAAGCCTGAAATAATAGGGCCGTGACTACAAGCGGTGTCACCTTTATGACCATGACAGTATCAAAGATCATACCGCCTGCAAATAAAAAAGGGATCGCAAATATCATGGGATAAAAAGTTACCTGAATGGCATTGAACTCCTCAATGATCCGCTTGAGATATACTGCAGATATCGACCAGGACAAAACTGCACACAGAACAATGATATCTCCGGTTTTCAGATCGGCATTCAGGTCCGGTTCATCCATTAACAGCAGCGTCACTCCTATAAACCCCAGGGTCACCCCCATGGCTTTGCGCCAGGTGATCCTGTCTCCGGGAATAAAAAAATGGGCCAGTATCAATACCATGAAAGGAAGGACATTGGCGATGAGAGCGCCATGGGAAGCGGTGGTTCTGGCAAGCCCCAGGTGAAAAAAACCTACCTGAAAGGTGAACAGCACACAATGGATGGACAGCAGACGGATCTGGTTTCCGGTCAGTGCCAGGGGAATCTGCCGGCAGCGTGCCCATAAAAACAAAGTAACTGCAGCAATACCAAAACGGACAGTGGCAGAAGTGAACGGTCCCAGGCCGGTAAAGCCGGTTTTTATGGCCACTGTATTACAGCCGAACAGCACACAGAGAAAAACCGTGAACATACTTGTCTTGACGGTCATCTCAGCATCTTTCATTTCACTTCCCCCAAAAAGCATTGGTTAATTAAATCTCAACAAAATACATCAAAGCCCGGTACCGGGCAATGTGTTTTTGCCAAAACCGGACATCTGCCCTGCATTGACAATTTGTCACAGGTTGTGTACAAATGGCTTGTGTTTTGCACAAGAAGTTAACAGACAGCTTTCTTTGTATATCAGATGCACCAAGCCCAAGGATTTGTTCATGGAAACCGACATCAGGTTGAATAATGTCTCCTTTGCATATAAAAAACAGCCCATCCTTGAAAATGTCACCCTTACCATCCCCCACCGGGAATTTGCCAGTATTGTGGGACCCAACGGCGGGGGAAAAACCACCCTGCTCAAACTGCTTTTAGGGCTGATCCAACCGGATAAAGGCGACATCCAGGTGCTTGGCACCTCTCCGGAAAAAGCCAGAGAGCGCATCGGGTATATGCCCCAGCATGCGCACCTGGACATGAACTTTCCCGCCACTGTAATGGATGTGGTGCTCATGGGCCGCCTGAAAAAAAGCACTTTCTGGTTTTCAAAAAAGGACCGGGACCAGGCCCAAAAAGCCATCAAAACAGTGGATATGACCGGTTCTGCCCACATTGGTTTCAATGAGCTTTCCGGCGGACAGAAGCAGCGGGTACTCATTGCCAGGGCCCTGTGCAGCAGACCGGACATCCTTTTACTGGATGAACCCACTGCCAATGTAGACCATGAAACAGAAGAAAATCTGTTTTCCATTCTCCAGGACCTAAACCGGGAAATGACCATCCTGGTGGTCTCCCATGACCTGGGGTTTGTGTCCAAGTATGTCAAAACCGTTATCTGCGTAAACCGACAGGTGGTGTTTCATCCCACCACCCTGGTGGAAGGCACCATGATCAAGGATATCTATTACGGTGACCTGAAAATGGTCCGCCACGACCACCGGTGCAGTGCAGAAGGCCATTGCCGTGATTGAATTTTTCCAGGCCCTTGCAGACCCGGACAACCGGTTTCTGGCCTACGCCATGACCATGGGGGGGCTTGCCTCCATTGCTTTTGGCATCATCGGCACTTTTGTCACCATCAAGCGCATCAGCTACCTGGCAGGTGCCATTTCCCATTCCGTGTTCGGCGGCATCGGCCTGGCCCTGTATCTCCAGGTGGGCATGGGTATCTCCTGGTTTGACCCTATTCTCGGAGCAGTGCTGGCAGCGGTGGTATCCGCCCTGGTGGTGGGCCTGGTGAGCATCCATGCCAGAGAACGGGAAGACACCATCATCGGCACCCTCTGGGCCGTGGGCATGGCCTGCGGTATTCTGTTCATTGACAAAACCCCCGGATATTTCAGCCTCAGCTCCTATCTTTTCGGCGATATCCTGCTCATCTCCCACACAGACCTGGTTTTTGTCATCTGTCTGGATGCGCTGATTGTGGGCGTAGTGGTGCTGTTTTTCAACCGCTTTTTCGGGGTCTGCTTTGACAATGAATTCACCTTGCTGCGGGGGATCAACACCACCTTTTTCTATTTGTTTCTTCTGGTGCTCACCGCCCTGACCGTGGTGCTGCTGGTGCGCATCGTGGGCATTGTTCTGGTCATCGCCCTGTTGACCATTCCCCCTGCCATTGCCGGGTTTTATGCAAGGCGCCTGTGGCAGATGATGCTGTATTCCGTCCTGCTGTGCGCCCTGTTTACCTGGACCGGTCTTGGCATCAGCTACAGTTTCAGTCTTTCATCCGGCCCCACCATTATTGTGTTGTGCGGTACATTCTACCTTGTGCTGCTGGCAGTGAACAAATGGATTTTTCAACAAAAAAAATGAGGGCCGGTCTTTTTTAAAAAGCCTGCAAATATCGTTTGCTGACCGCCGATATTCACAGCTTAGCGATGCATATCAGGGATATTATGTGAAAAAAAATATATCCGGCCCATAAAATATACGGACCCGGTGACATGCTCTGACAGAGGATATCCCCCGGGTTGAAATCCCTTTCCATCTGAGGAATAATTATACAGTTAATGTTTTTTTAAATTAATTTTATTGTAATTTTTAATAACTATCTTCCTTAGAGAGGAAAAAAATATGCATGCAATGATTGCATTATGGACCCATCCCAGATCCATTTCAACAGCATTTGAACGGGTTATGATGGAAAGAGGCGATTTGAACATCCTGCATGAACCCTTTTCTTATCTGTATTATGTGCATAAGGATGAAGGCACCATAGACCAGCAGTATGTGGATCCGGACCATCCCACCGACTATCCGGGCATCCGGAACCATATTCAAAAAGCTGCCGCAGACCAGAGTGTGTTTTTCAAGGACATGTGCGCCCACGGATATGAATACCTTAAAGATGATGACGCTTTTTTACAGAAACTGAACAACACCTTTCTGATCCGGGATCCTGCCAAGGCCATTGCCTCCTATTATGCCATGAATCCGGATGTGACCAGAGAAGAAATCGGTCTGGCCCAGCTGTGCGCTGTCTTTGAAAAAGCCAGAGATTTTGAGGAGGCCCCCATTGTCGTGGATGCCGATGATCTGGAAGACAACCCGGAAGGTGTCATCAAAGCCTATTGCCAGGCCCTGGATATACCCTTTATTCCGGAATCTCTGACCTGGACGCCCGGACACCAGTCTGAGTGGGATATCTGGGAAGACTGGCATACTGATGCGGCCAAAAGCACCGGCATTCAGAAAAATGTGGAAACATTTGCAGTCACCGTGGAAAACAATGACCGGCTCAAGGCCTTTTATGAAGACCAGTTTCCCTATTATGAAAAAATGTACCAGGAAAGGCTCTGCCCGGAACTGGTATCCTAGGAAAGGTCTTTTTCCATAACTGGTCTTTTTGGGACCGGTTTTTAACCAACCTCTGTCTGTTGGTCCCTTTCATTGGAATCCCAGACAACCCGGCCGTCAAAATCCAGGATAATGACACGGATCGCAAGCTTATGCCCGGCAAATGATCCGGCATTTTCCTGGATTTTTTGTCCCACATGGCGGATCACATCCGGATAATCCGGATAGATATAGGAAAATGCATGGCGGGCTGTATTGGCATGTGCAATCTGATCGGCCAGGGTCCGTGAACCGGTCACTGTCTGTGCCCAGTCCGCCAGGGTATGTAAGGCCATACCGGATCGGGCTGCATGGGTGTGTGCATATCCCAGGGCCATCTTTACGGCTTTGCCGAAAAAGACCGTGTAGATGATCCGGCTGATAAAAGGCTGGTCCAGGGCCTCCTGGATGGCAGCCTGGAAAAAATCCCCGGTCTGGATAAAAGCTTCTTCAGAAAACTGCGGAAACAACCCCATGGCATGGCGTTCGCTGCGGCGGCCCGTGGTGAACACCAGGTCTGCAATATGTTCTGCCGCCGCCACACCGATACCGGCCCTGATGGTGGCAATATAGGCATCATGGGACATGGGGGTCACCACGCCAGTGGTCCCGAGAATGGAAATACCGCCCATGATGCCCAGCCGGGCATTCAGGGTTTTTTTTGCCAGATCTTCCCCCCGGGGCACAAAAACGGTAACCGCCACCTGGTGGGTCTGTTCCGGTGCCAGGGTATCGTATACCGTCTGCACCGCTTCCATGATCATCTGCCTGGGGCCGGGGTTGATGGCCGGCTCTCCCACGGCAATTTCCAGACCCGGTTTGGTGACCCGGCCCACCCCGATGCCCCCTGAAATAATAACCTGCAGGCCATCCCCCGGGGTCAGGGTCACCCGGGCCCCGATCAGGGCCTTGTGGGTGATATCCGGGTCATCTCCGGCATCCTTGATGATCACCGCCTCGCAGCTGTTTTTTGTCAGGCAGTGCACCTGGTGTACTGCCACCGTCCGGGTGCCGCTGCCAAGAAAAACAATTTCCACCTCTTTGGGAGCGGTGCCGGTAAGCAGCCGTATCAGGGCTGCCTTGACCGCGCCAGAGGCTGCCGCACCTGTGGTAAATCCTTTTTTCAAAGATTTTTGGGCCATCTTTTCCCCTGACCGCTGCGCCGCTGTTTTCTGAATTTTCTGCAGTTTTCCACAAAGCAGCGGGGAACATCCGGATTGGAGCCGAAATGTACATGCAGGTATGATCCCAGGGTCCGGCCAATCTGGTATCCCTGCACCTGCACATCCTGGCCGGCCCGGGAGGTCACGTCAAACACATCAGGGTACAGCCCGGCTTTACCTGCCACCACCGATGAATAGTGGAATTCATGGCCCCTGACCCGGGCGCCTCTGGCACCGATCACCGTATCTTGTGCAAATGTGATCTCCCGGTACCCCAGGGACCTGAGCCTGCCGGACATGCGCACACCAAGATCAAAACACCCGGCCATGGGCACAGGCTGATCATGGTCTTTGGGCCAAAGGGCTTTGCACAGGAACATGAACCCCCCGCATTCCCCGTAAATGGGCATGTCCTGCCGGCTGCATGCTTTGACAGCTGCCAGCAGGGCCGGTTTTTGTGACAACGTGTCTGCAAAAAGCTCAGGGTAACCGCCTCCCAGGTACAGCCCGTCAATATCTTCAGGCAGACGGTCATCAGCCAGAGGAGAAAAAAACACCAGGCAGGCACCGGCGTTTTCCAGCATGGCCAGGTTGTCCGGATAGTAAAAGCAGAACGCCTTGTCCCGGGCCACGGCAATCCTGGGTTTTTTTACAGAAGATATGGCAACGGGGCCTGCTGATTGTGATGCAGCCGATATCTCCGGGCCGGCCGTATCGTTTCCAGGCCCCGCTTCTGGTCTTTTTTGTGTTCCTGTCTGCTCAGGTGCCTTTGCCTGATCAGGAAGACTGGAGATGAGCCGGTCCATGTCCAGCCCCTGGTCCACCATGGACACCAGGGTGTCAATGGTATCCGGCTGGATCACATGTTCTTCTGCAGTGGTGAGTCCCAGGTGGCGCTCAGGCATGACAATGGTGTCGTTTCTGGGCAGATGCCCCAGGCAGGGGGTGGTGCAGTTCTGTGCCACTGCATCTTTGAGATATGCATAATGGCGCCGGCTGCCTGTGAAGGTAAACACCACCCCGGCCAGTGTCAGGTCCGGGTCAAAGGTTTCAAATCCCTTGACAACGGCTGCCGCACTCCTGGCCTTTCCTTTGGCAGAGACCACCAGCAGCACGGGCAGGTTCAGCCATTTGGCCATCTGGGCAGTGGACCCGGATTCTGTTATGGCATCATATCCGTCAAACAGCCCCATAACCCCTTCCACCACTGCCAGATCCGCCCCCCTGGACTGTTCATGAAACAGGCGGCGGTTGTAGGTTTTTGAAAGCATCCAGGAATCCAGGTTATAGCTGATGCGGCCGGCAATACGGGCATGGTGGCCCGGATCGATGAAATCCGGACCCACTTTGAACGGTGCCACTTTCATGTCTCTGGCACGCAGCCAGGCCAGAACGGCCAGGGTCAGGGTGGTTTTTCCGGTGCCGCTGCCGGTGGCGGCAATCACAAACCCCTTGATGTCACACCTCCGGATACCTGATTTTCAGGCATTTTCACTTTGGGTTTTTTTCATATACGCCATGATGGCCAGGGCATTCACCACGGCAGCGGCCACGTTGGAGCCGCCTTTTCTGCCCGCATTGGTGATATAGGGGATATCCAGGGCCATCAGTTCCTGTTTGGATTCTGCGGCATTGACAAATCCCACAGGCAGCCCGATCACCAGGGCGGGATCTGCTCTGCCTTCCTGAATAAGCTGGATAAGCCGCAACAGGGCTGTAGGGGCGTTTCCTACCACATAGATGCCCTGATCCATAAGGTCTGCCGCCATATCCACTGCAGCCAGGGCCCGGGTGGTGCCTTCGGCCGCCGCCCGGGCCGCCACAGCCGGGTCCGCCATCAGGCAGGAAACCGTGCCGCCGAAATATCCAATTTCTGCTTTCCGGATGCCCACTCTGGCCATGTTGGTGTCTGTAAAAATGCTGCATCCTTTCTCAATTGCAGCAATCCCTTTTTCCACGGCATTGTTGCCGAACCGGATGGTGTTGATGTAATCAAAATCAGCAGAGGTATGGACCATCCGCTGTACAACAGGCCAGTGGTTTTCATCAAAACCGTGGTCTTCAGCTTCTTTTTCTATGATCTGAAAACTGAGATCTTCAATTTCCTGGGGCTTCATCAAACTCCTTTATCGCAATATGTCATGTGACCGGCAAAATAATTACATTATCATTTTTTTGTTCGGGTTTCACCACAATTTTTCCGCAAACCAGCACAAAAAGGCGGCACCTGGTATAAGTGCCGCCTTTTGTATACAAACTAATTTTCATGTATTGTAAAATTATCCGGCCACATCAATACCGGGATCACACCCTAAGTGTTTGTCAGGTTTTTCACATTCCAGATTTTTATGCCGTGTGTCCACATGCCCTTCTTCTCTTTCTTTGTCACTTTCAATATAGTCTTCATATTTTTTATCAGTCATTTTCTCACCTCATGTAAGGGGTTTTTTAAGCAGTCCGCCTTGACCGTGCACTTAAGTTAGGCATGCAAAACAAATAGTCAACGGCCTTACTCAAATATTTTTTCATCTGTCAGGCTGCAGCATCAGATATACAGTTGCAAGGCCTCCACACCTGACATTGACTCAGGGTGCCAAATGGATTATAAAATTCCATGACAGGGCCGAAAACCAAACTGACAAACAATCATGGACGGAAATGGAAATACTTCAGGCAATAACAGGACTGGTGGTTTTTGTGGGATTTTGCTGGTTGATCAGTGAACACCCGCGCCAGGTAAACCGCAAAGTCATTGCCGCAGGCCTGGGGGCGCAATTGCTGCTGGCGGTTGTTCTGCTCAAGGCCCCTGCACTGGGACAGGTTTTTGCCGCGTTGAACAAGGTGGTCCTTTCCCTTGAAGCAGCCACCCGGGCAGGCACCTCCATGGTATTCGGATATCTGGGGGGCGGGCCTTTGCCTTTTGTCGAAAAATTTGAAGGCGCTTCTTTTGTGCTGGCTTTTCAGGCCCTGCCCCTGGTTCTGCTCATGAGTGCCCTGTCTTCTCTGTTGTTTTACTGGAAAATTCTGCCATGGATTGTGCGCAGCTTTTCCCGGATACTGGAGCGGCTGTTCGGTCTGGGCGGAGCTGAAGGACTCGGGGTATCCGCCAATATATTTGTGGGCATGGTGGAAGCACCGTTGTTTATCCGGCCATATATCAGATCTTTGACCCGCAGCGAACTGTTTGCCCTCATGACATCAGGCATGGCCACCATTGCAGGAACAATGATGGTTCTGTATGCCAATATTCTGGGAGATGCCATCCCCAATGTACTGGGCCATATCCTGACCGCCTCCATAATCAGTGCACCGGCAGCCATTACCGTGGCCAAGATCATGATCCCGGAAACAGACACCGTTACCTCCGGCCGCCTGGCATCACCGGATCCAGCCACCAGTTCCATGGATGCGGTAACCAGGGGCACTTTGCAGGGTGTAGAACTTCTGCTCAATATTGTTGCCATGCTCATTGTTCTGGTGGCCCTGGTCCACCTGGCCGACGCCCTGCTGAAAATTATTCCGGCTGTGGCTGGAGACCCGGTAACCCTCCAGAGAATTCTGGGCTGGATCATGTCACCGGTGGTCTGGCTCATGGGCATTCCCTGGTCGGAAGCTGGGGTTGCCGGCGGTCTCATGGGAACCAAAACCATAATCAACGAATTTGTGGCCTATCTGCATCTGGCTGATCTTCCGGCAGAAGCCCTGGGTGCTGACAGCCGCCTGATCATGCTCTATGCCATGTGCGGATTTGCCAATCCCGGCAGCCTGGGTATCATGATCGGTGGGCTGGGTACCATGGCCCCGGAACGGCGCAATGAAATTGTATCTCTGGGTATCCGTTCCATTATGGCCGGAACCATTGCCACCTGCATGACCGGGACAATGGTGGGACTGATTTTTTAAAAAAACGAACCAATGTTCGACTGGACCTGACATGCATACAAACATACCGGAAAAAGCAAAGCTGCTCGAAAAACTAAAGGAACATGGCTTTAATGTGCCGGATTTCATCTATGTGCCGGCAGATATATTCACCACTGAAAATTTTGAACAGCTGGACCGGTTTTTACAGACCCACCGGGAAAGCTTCAAGGTCATTGCAAGAAGTGCCCATCCTCTGGAGTCAAATTATAAAGGCGGCACCTTTGATTCTCTGGAGACCTATGCTGACATTGAAGGCATAAAATATGCCCGCAAAAAGATGCTTGCCATGGCTGAAACCGCAAAATGGCTGTCCATAAAGCGGCAGCAGATATTTCATCACGCGCCCAAGATAGATATCAATGAAATGGGCGTGGTTGTCATGCCTTTTGTCAACGGCACCAGTGTAATGGCAAAAATGATCCGGAATGAGTGGGAATTCGGCTACTGCAGAAACCGGTCCTATAAAGTGCAGAACGACCCTTATATCACCAAGGTTCCCCATGACAGAAAACTGGTGCAGCTGTCCAAGGACATCCAAAAAGCCCTGGGTTTCAAATGTGAGATTGAATATATTGTCTCAACAACAGGAGAGGTCCATGTGGTGCAGGCCAAGGATATTTCAGACATTGAAACCCTTGAAGAAAAAGAAAGCGAACGGTCCATCAGGCTTGACGGCATCCGGCGCATACGGCTCCGGAGAAATTACAGGGAACGACCGGTATATATAATGGACAACAAGACATTTTATATTCATATCATCAGCCTGTGTGAAGATATTATACACGATGCCGAAGGCGGTGCCCCTGATATCACCCCTGTCCTGTCCTGCATACAATCTTATGAAAAAGAGCTTGAAACCTTTGCTCTGCGCCACCAGCGGTTTGCCGTGCTCGGGTTTTCCATACAAAACACGGGCGATCTTTACCAGATAGCCAACCACTATCTGGATGATTTTCCGGATCTCCAGAAAACCCTTTCAAACGCCCTGCAGAAAAATCTGTACAATATCGATATTTTTATTGCTGAAGCAGACACCCTGATTGCAAAGGACAAAATCCGCATCAACCTCTGCAGCCATGATGCCTATGGTATCGACACCGTCAGAAATCCGTTGTGGTCGGCCTACTGGTATGTGGACCGCCACGACAGCATGGTCAAAGAATTTTCCCGCCTTGGTTTCAAGACCGGTGATACTATCGGGATGGACATTGATGCTGAAGGCAAACCACTTGTGTACAGGCACTAATTTTTAATTCTTAGCAAAAGATACCCCATGATGCAGGCAGCCCCCGCTTGCATGCTGTCACGCAGACACCGGCCTGCGTTTTCAGCGCACCGGCCACAGATAAAATTCGGGCAGCTCCTTATACCCGACCCCTACCGCACCATCCACGGTATAAAGGACCCAGGCATAGGCTGTATCGTACATGCTGGTGGTGGCGGACCAGTAAAAATTCTGCACATCAGTAAAACAGTGCCCCGCCGGCAGGGCCGGGGTATGGTGTTCCAGATCAATAAGGCTTTCCAGTTCACCGATACCGGGAATGCGCCAGTCATTATACCCGTATCTGTTTTCCATGTTCATATGTGACACCAGATCGGAAGCGGATTTCCAATCCAACGGGTTTTTGGCAATATTTGCATTTTTCACCCATGTCAGGCCGGTACTGTTGTCATGCACACAATCACCATCTGGTATGAACCGCGGGGTATGGTGGGGTATTCCTGCCTGGAACTCACCGTCCTGGCCGGATCCGTGACAATCCATAAAATGGCCGCCCCCATCAAAGCAGGTCTTCTGTCCGGTCTGAAAGAACCTGCCGGTACCATGGTTTTCTGCAATACGCACCGGCCAGACCATATATGATCCATATTTCATACCCTTGAACACCCGGGCACCTCCCAGGTGAACGTACCATGCCTGATCCGGCAGCCGCATGCAGGTGGAAGCGCTCCAGTAATAGCCGTTAAAAACATTGGCAAAGGGGTGGCCCCTGGGAAGGCTGGGGTTAATCATTTCATGGCTCATCAGGCTGAACAGTTCTCTGCGGTTGGGCAGCTTCCAGTCCTGGTACCTGTAAAGTCCGGACCGGTTGATCTCTTTCACTGCAGCCAGGGCTTCCTCCCAGGTCATGGGAAAATCCAGCAAATTGGCGTTTTTTGTCCACATTAAACCGGACTGTTCATCAATTACCACATCTTTTTTTTCAGAAAACCGGGGCATTTTTACCATTACCATTCAGGAATCACCCTGCCGTTTGCATGTTCTTTTTTGTTTCCGGATGCAGGTACAGCACCATATGTAATTTGTGACAAGTATTATGTGAGCGGCACGTGATTGTCAATCCCATACACATCAGCCAGAGAAAAACCGGTGATGGTCCTGTGCACTTTGTATCCTGACCTGAAGGATCTCAGATGTGCATTTTAACAAGAGTTTAACACACAGGTAATTATTTCCTCACAGGACATCCCCTAAAATGCCAGCCCATGACAGAAACACACAGACAGATGTGGATGCAGATGCTGGCAGATGCGGATGTTGCCGATCTCACGGCCGGGTATGCGCCGTTTGCTGAAAAAATTTCTTATACCTGGCTGGTAAAACCGGAAACCGGGATGCTCATGGTCCAGGGCAGGGCAGACAGCACCGGCACCCCTTTCTGCCTGGGAGAGATGACCGTGACCCGGTGCATGGTGCAGGTCATGGATGACATACAAGGCTATGCCATGGTCCAGGGCAGTGATCATGAACATGCCCGGCTGGCAGCCCTGCTGGATGCCCTGCTCCAGATGCCGGATTTTCATGATGACCTGGCGGCCACTTTGCTGGCGGATTTGCAGACCAGAGAGCGGGAAAAACAGCAGGCCGCGGCCAAAGAGATATCAGACACCACAGTGGAGTTTTTCACCCTTAAACGCGGAGAATAGGGAGCAGACCATTATGCTGAAAGGATTTGATTCCGAGGTGTTTGACAGCCAGGCGGTCTTCCGGAACCTGCTTCTGGCAATGGCGAATCCCGGCACCATTGCCGCCCCGGACATACACCTGTCCTGTCCGGACCGGCTTGCCCCCGGTGCCGGGGCACTGCTGCTGACCCTGCTTGATTTTGAAACGGTTTTGTGGTCTGACCTGGACCCGGAAACCCCGGAAATCAAATGGGTGCATTTTCACACCGGCACCCGGTTGACCCCTGCCCCGGACAGGGCCGGGTTTGCCCTGTTCACGGACAGTGAAAAACTGATGGATCCCGGCCGGTTCAATCCAGGTACAGCGGCATCCCCGGACCTCTCCACCACCCTGGTGATCCAGACCCGGGGGCTGGACCAGGATCAAAAGCTGCGCCTGACCGGGCCGGGCATTGAAAAAGAGGCCTTTATTCACTATGCAGGCATCCCACCAGAATTCTGGGAAAACCGCGCCATAATGAACCAGGCATATCCTGCCGGTATTGATATGATCTTGGTACATGCCTCACGGATTACCGCCCTTCCCAGAACCACAAAAGTTGCGGTGTGCTGATGTATGTGGCGGTAAAAGGCGGTGAAAAAGCCGTAAAAAATTCCCAGCGCCTGGTGGCCAAAAAACGCAGAGGAGACCTTTGTGTACAAAAAATTTCAGTGGACCAGATAACAAACCAGCTGGGACTGGGGGTGGACCGGGTCATGGCAGAAGGGTCCCTGTATGATGTAACCGCCGCCGCCATGGCCATCCAGCAGGCCCAGGGGGATATGACCGAAGCAATTTTTCTGGTGCGGGCGTTCCGCACCACCTTGAAACGCTTCGGCAACAGCATCCCGGTCCAGACCACAAAAATGACCGCCATCAGGCGGGTGTCCGGGATCTTCAAGGATATTCCCGGCGGCCAGGTTTTAGGACCCACCTATGATTATACCCACCGGTTGATTGCATCCGACCAAGACCATGCACCTGATCCGCCCTGTGAACAGGACACGGACACAGCCTCGGCACCCCCGGATCAGACAGCTGCCGGTGATGGCATTTCCCCATTGCCCGGTGAACTGCCCCGGGTCATTGACCTGCTCCAGGCCCAGGGGCTGCTGCAGCAGGATGAAACAACCTCCTTCGGCGATACGGCAGAGGATCTTACCCGGCAGCCGTTGGCCTTCCCTGTTTCCAGAAACCTGCGGCTCCAGACCCTGGCCAGGGGGGATGAAGGATTTATCCTGGGGACGGCCTACTCGCTGCAGCGGGGATTCGGCCTGGACCGGCATCCGTTTCTGGGCGAACTCAAGGTGGGGTATGTGGCAGTCCGGTATACCCCGCCGGAACTGGGATTTGATATCCATGTCGGACGCATGAAACTCACCGAATGCGTCATGGTCAACCGGCAGAATGATGCAGCCCGAAAAGCCGCCGGATTTGAAACAGGCTATGGCCTCGTCTTCGGCCAGAACGAAAGAAAAGCCATGTCCATGTCCCTTTTGGACCGGTCCCTGGCGGGAGAAAAGAACACCGGAAAAAACGGTTATCCGGCCCGGGATCCGGAATTTATCCTGTCCCACTGCGACAATGTGGAATCCTCCGGGTTTGTGCAGCACCTCAAACTGCCCCATTACGTGGATTTTCAGTCTGAGCTGGTATTTATCCGGAACCGCCCCAAAGACCATACCCCTGATAAAGGAAACCCCTGATGCCGCTGTCCTATAATTTTGCCTATCTGGACGAACAGTCCAAAAAAATGATCCGGCGGTCCATTTTAAAGGCCCTTGCCATACCGGGGTTCCAGGTCCCCTTCGGGGGCCGTGAAATGCCGCTGCCCTATGGATGGGGCACCGGCGGCATCCAGCTCACCGCCGCCGTCATCGGACCGGATGACCGGCTCAAGGTCATTGACCAGGGATCGGATGATACGGTAAACGCCATCAGCATCAAGGCGTTTTTCAAAAAAACCGCCGGCATTGCCATCACCGAAGAAACCAGGGCCGCCACCATTATCCAGACCCGGCACCGGATACCCGAAACCCCGCTGCAAAACGGGCAGATAATGGTATTCCAGGTGCCCATACCGGAACCGCTGCAGTTCATTGAACCCAAAAAATCCCAGACCGCTAAAATGCACGGGTTTGAAGAATACGGCAGCATGCATGTCAAGCTGTATGAAGATATCGCAAAATTCGGCAGGATCGCCACAGCATTCGATTACCCGGTGCAGGTGCACCAGCGCTATATCATGAGCCCCTCTCCCATCCCCAAATATGACAACCCCAAACTGCACCGGTCACCAGCGGTTCACCTGTTCGGGGCGGGCAGGGAAAAACGCATCTATGCCGTGCCCCCCTATACCGACGTGGTCAGCCTGGATTTTGAGGATTACCCGTTTGAACTGGAAAAATGGGACGGGGCCTGTGCGGTCTGCGGATCCACAGACAGCTTTCTGGATGAAATCATCACAGATGACACAGGCACCCGGATGTTTATCTGTTCTGATACGGAATACTGTCAGAAAAAAGCAGGGAACACCTTTTCATGACCAGGATGCCGGAAAACAGTTCCCAGCCTTTGCTGGCGGTGACGCATTTGTCCAAATTCTTCGGCAGGCAGCTGGGGTGCCATGACATCGGTTTTACAGTGTCCCCCGGAGAGGTGATCGGTGTGGTGGGTGAGTCCGGTTCCGGCAAATCCACCCTTCTCAACTGCATTGCCGGCCGCATAAAACCCTCCAACGGATCGGTGTTTTTTAATTCATCCGCAGGGATGATCGACCTGTGCCGAAGCAGCGAAGCCCTGGTGCGCAAAATCATCCGGACCCAGACCGGGTATGTGACCCAGAACGCAGCCCAGGGACTCAAGATGCACATCAGTGCCGGCGGCAATATCGGAGAAAAACTCATGGCCGGCGGCATGCGCCATTACGGTCAGATCAGAAAAATGGCCCTGGCCTGGCTGGAGCGCGTGGAAATAGATCCGGACCGTATAGATGACATGCCCGCCACCTTTTCCGGCGGCATGCAGCAGCGGCTTCAGATTGCAGCCAACCTGGTCAATTCACCCAAAATCATGCTCATGGATGAACCCACCTCAGGGCTGGATGTGTCGGTCCAGGCCCGGCTCATCGATGTGCTGCGCAAGCTGGTATCAGGGCTGAACCTGTCCATGGTTCTGGTCACCCATGACCTGGCCGTGGCCCGGCTGCTCTGCCACCGGCTCTATGTGATGAAACAGGGGGAAATGGTGGAATCCGGGCTCAGCGACCAGATACTGGACGACCCCAGACAGCCCTATACCCAGCTGCTGGTATCTTCGGTGCTCAAACCGTGATAGATCAGACCTTTTCAGAGGATGTCATGACCCGAAACTGGATACTCAAACTGGAAAACATTGAAAAGGATTTTGTATTTCATCTGCAGCAGGGCACCCGGATTGTGGTGTTTGACGGGTTCTCCCACCTGTTTTTCCCGGGCCGGGCCTCCATCCTCACCGGCCCGTCCGGATCTGGAAAAAGTACGCTGCTGCGCATGATTTACGGCACTTATAGAACCGGGGGCGGCCATATATGGGTCCGGCACCGGAACCGGCCGAAGGACATTGCCGCAGCGGCGCCCGCCATGATCTACACCCTTCGGCAGGACACCATCGGGTATGTGAGCCAGTTCCTCCGGGTGGTTCCCAGGGTATCTGCCCTGGATACGGTCATCGAACCGCTGCTGGCCAGAAACATGGACCTGGAAAAAGCCCGGAAAAAAGGCCGGGCACTTCTGGAACGGCTCAATATTCCTTCAACCATGTGGCACCTTTCCGCCACCACCTTTTCCGGCGGTGAACAACAGCGCATCAACCTGGCCAGGGGATTTATCGCGCCTTTTCCCATCCTGCTGCTGGATGAGCCCACCGCATCCCTGGATCTGAAAAACCGCCGGATTGTCATCGAACTGATCAAAGAAGCGCTGGCAGACAATACCTGTGTGATCGGCGTATTCCATGATCCCAAAGACCACAGGGATTTTGCCGATCACACCATTAACCTTGCCCACATGCTGAACCAGGAGGTGATGCAGTCATGCCCCGGAAAAAACTGATTCTCGGCGGACCCCTGTTTGACGGGAAGACCCTGTCACCCCGGGGAACCGTATTGATAGAAGACCATAAAATTGTGCACACCTTTGCAGATACCATCCACATGGTCAATGCCCAGGTGATAGATGTCCAGGGACGGCTCATCATGCCCGGCCTTGTGGACCTGCATTCCGACAGCCTTGAAAGAAGCATTGAAAAACGCAAAGGCGTATTTTTTGATATTGATTTTGCCATTTTGAATCTGGACCGCAAGGCAGCTGCCTGCGGCATCACCACCTTCTGCCATGCGGTCAGTTTTGCAGACAATGAACTGGGCCTGCGGTCTCCCCGGGAGGCTGAGGCCTGTGTGCGCAAAATCAAGGCATTCAATGATTCCCCCCAGGCCCTGGTGAAGCACAGGGTGCATATCCGGTATGAGGTGGGATCAGAGCAGAGTTTCAATATTGTAACCCGCCTTGTGGAACAGGGCCTGGTGGATCTGCTCTCCGTCATGGACCACACCCCGGGCCAGGGCCAGTTCAAATCCATGGCATCCTATATCCGGTTTCAGTCCATCGAATACCAGGTGCCCGAGAATATGGTAATTGAAATGGCCCGGGAAAAACAGGCAAACCACCTCTGGGCATGGCAGATGGTCAAT
Source organism: Desulfotignum sp. (assembly GCA_035268565.1). GTDB lineage: Bacteria > Desulfobacterota > Desulfobacteria > Desulfobacterales > Desulfobacteraceae > Desulfotignum. The sequence goes on from DATFKQ010000037.1 coordinate 17,438, forward strand.
GAATTGACGAAAACCGTGGGGGATGCGGGCATTCCCATGCTCAGCCATGATGATGACACCATTGAAAAAATCGGCCTGATCAGGGACCTGGGGATCGGGGCCAGTGAATTTCCCGTTACCCGGCAGGCAGCCCGGCAGGCGTGTGAATACGGGATGAAGATCTTCATGGGAGCCCCCAACCTGGTGCGGGACCAGTCCACCAGCGGCAGCCTGAGAGCTTCAGAGGTGCTGAAACACAAATGGGGCACCGGTCTGGTATCTGACTATTACCCGGAATCCCTTCTCCAGGCTGGTTTTCTGGGACAAAAATTCACCGGGTGTATGGCTGAAGCCCTCCAACAGGTGACATCCGGCCCGGGTGCCTATCTCATGTCTCCTGACCAGCCGGGAGTGCTTGTTCCCGGTGCAGATGCCGATATCATCATAGTGGATCACTCCCATACCTGGGCCCATGTCACCCAGAGTCTGGTAGGGGGAGACACAGTTTTTTCAACCAGAATCCAGGAGGCAGTGGCATGAATACCATAGGTGTCAATATTGATGCGGTCCGTATCGACGGTTCACTGGACCGGCTGTACCAGGATCTGCAGGCATTTGAAAAAATCGGCCTCAAAGCGGTCGAACTGCCGGTGCACGGCCTGGATGCCGTTTTAAACGGCACCCTGTGTCCGGCCAGGACCAGAAAGGTTTTGTCCCTGCTGGCAGACTTTGATTTCTGTTATTCCATTCATTCCCCCAACCCGGTGAACCTGATGGACAAAAAAGATCCTGCCCTGCACAAAGCGGTGCTGGAGGCCTCCCTGGAATTTGCCCGGCAGATCAGTGCACAGGTGGTGGTGGTGCACAGCGGCCGGTTCATCCCTGAAGAAGATTTTTCCGTCACCCCTGCCCGGTCCCTGACAGCATCAGAACAGCATTGGATGCTGGAATCAGAAGCGCAGATTTTGCAGGACCTTGCTGGAAAATATCCGGATGTCATGATCGCCCTGGAAAACGCCCGGCCCTACCTGAGCCAGAGCCCTTACACCTATGCGGAATGTATGGTTCCCCTCAAGGAACAGATCCTGCGGGTCAACAAAGACAATGTAAAAATCACCCTGGATTTCGGCCACCTGTTCATGGCATCCCGGTTCTACGCATTTGATCCCATGGCAGCGGCAAGACAGATAAAAGAGCAGGTGGTCCACACCCATGTGCATGACAACTTCGGAGGAACGGTGCACCACTGGGAAAAGCAGCAGACCCACCAGCTGCCATTCGGCAAGGGCGATTCCCACATGCCGGTTGGATACGGACAGATCCCCATCCAGGCAATCCTGGATATCCTGCTGCCCGATTATGACGGGCTGTTGATCATGGAATTGCGCAGCCGCTATTTTTCCGATATCAAAGTCTCCCTGGACAACCTGTCCGCCCTGGCGGCGGCAAGTAACGGCCGGACCTGAAAGGCCGTGACCGTTGAAAATGAATAAGGAAAAAAATTACCATTTTGAACAACTTACAATAATGATAGGGGCAATATGAACAAAGTTCTTTTTATCTGTGGGCACAACAGCGGCAGAAGCCAGATGGCGGAAGCACTGCTGGCTGAAATGGGCGGCAGTGACTTTACCGTTCAGAGCGCCGGACTTCATCCGGCGGAAGCGGTAAATCCCCTGGTGGTTGAGGTGATGCAGGAACTGGGAATCAATATGTCCGGACACACACCCAAATCCGCTTTTGACCTCTTCAAGTCCGGTGAACTGTTCACCCATGTGATCACGGTCTGTGACAAGGAAACCGATGAGAACTGCCCCATTTATCCGGGCATTCAGAAACGTGAGAACTGGCCCTTTCCAGACCCGGAAAAACTGACCGGCACCCATGGGGAAAAGCTGGTACAACTCCGGAAAATCAGGGATGCCATCAAGACGCGGATTGCAAACTACTTCCGCCTGACTGATTCCTGACAATCACTTTTCCATTCATCTGCAATTTTAATCCTTGACAAATAGTAGCCTTTAAGCTACTATTTGTCGTTAATGGATGTTACCGAAAAAATTGTAAAAGAATTCATCACCAAAAACGGAAAAAACCCTTTCAAAAACTGGGTTGACAACCTTAAAAATATCCATATTCAGGCAAAGATTGATATCAGGATTGCCAGGCTTCGGCTTGGAAACTTCGGAGACACAAAACCTGTTGGACAGGGTGTGCATGAATTAAGAATTCATTTTGGTCCTGGATACCGCATTTATTATGGAATTGAAGATGAAAAAATCATTCTTTTGCTTTGCGGTGGTGAAAAAAAGTCTCAAAAAAAAGATATCCAAAAGGCCATCACCTACTGGAAAGAGCATAAAGGAGAAAAATAGTGGCAACCACAGATTATAAAAATGGGCTTATGCAACGGTTGCAGGATCCGGTGTACGCTTCTGAGTATCTGAATGAAGCTTTGAAAGATGGTTCCCAGGAATTGTTCATGCTGGCACTTCGGGATGTAACAAAAGCAAAGGGTATGGCCCGGGCAGCCAAAGAAGCGAACCTGAACCGTGAAACAATGTATAGAATGCTTTCTGAAAAAGGAAATCCAAATCTCTCGAGCCTGAACAAACTGCTGGACACATTAGGCCTGACATTGGTCATCTCAGAAAAAAAATATCATGAGGAACCAGCAATTGACAATGTGGCTGCAATTGATTAAATTACAACCTTGAGTCTGGATGGCTAATTTCCAATCTTGGGCAGTTGCCGCATTTGACCTGCTCAAATCAGGTGAACTTTTCAAAAGTCATATTTTTCGTATATCCGCTTATCACCTGAACTGCATCCAATATGTCTTGAATCCTGGATCGCCAGTTTCTATGCCACATGAACAGCCTCCCCTAATATTTCTTCCTTGAGTGCAGGATATAAGGCGTCCGGTGTCACCGCAAAGGATGCCTGGTTTTTCCCAGGCAGATCATCGGATCAACCCCCTGGCTGGATCAGCTCCGGGACAACCTTTCTGTGCTGAAACATACCCCTGTCTTGATTGTCTGGGGCATGAAGGACATCGCCTTCCGGAAAA
>DATFKQ010000038.1:0-7950 GCA_035268565.1 Desulfotignum sp.
GCCAGCGTTCATTCTGAGCCAGGATCAAACTCTCCAGTTAAATCCTTACATAGCTTAATTCAATAAGCCTTCTAAAACTCTTTAAGGTCTTGTTTAAGACCCGCTTCAAACTTTATCACTGACCAATTTTCAAAGATCAAATATCTTATTCTTTTTCGGGTTTTTTTGTTTCAAAATCCCTCTTTAAGAACCCCTGAAGAATACATGTAAACCAAACCTTTGTCAAACACTTTTTTAATATTTGTGTGTTTATTTTAGTACCAGGCCGGCGGGCAGTTTTTCCCCGAACTGCATACTCTGGTCAGCCATGGCCCTGGCCGTTTTTTCCTGAACCATTTGTACCAGCCTGGCGGGCGCTTTCTGGTCCTGCAGCCAGTGTATGACAGTGTCGGTGACCTCAGGATCCAGATCCCTTGTGCGGTCTCCGGTTTTTCTGGCCATCTCAGCCACGGGAAAACACACCTGATCGGTTTTTTTCCATGGCTGCCTGATGATCTGCAAAATCCACCGGCCTGCTTCCACCGGGGGAACCACCCGGTCCACAGAGCCGTATAAAAGGTCTCTGGCGCCCAGGCGGGACAGGGTCCAGAGCAGCCTGTCCTGAAATTTTCCAGATTTTATCAAAGACAGCAATGCTTTTGCCAGGCGCACCTTGTCCTTGATTAAAAGCCGTTCCAGATTACCGGCCGCCATCCACAATTCCACCATCTCCTGGGGCGGCATCCTGGTTTTGTTCTTCAACAGATCCGGGGCAATGTTTTGAAAGAACTGCCGCTGCTGCCCGGCTTTAAGGCCTGCTGCAATTCTTCTGAAAAAAATCCACCACTCCAGCCGGTTCTGCACGGCTTTTTCATATCCCGGGCCTGCCAGGTAAATTTTCCACAGTTTTTTTGCCCGGTCCTGGTCAAAGGCATCCCCGAAACCAGGCCGCATGCAGAACCCGGTGAAATTCAGCCACCTGGCTTCATGGGCGGCAGACTGCAAACGCAAAGGCGCTGACGTAATGAGCTGGTCTGCCAGGGTGCGCAAAAAAGACAGCGGCCAGTTGGCTTTTGTCTGGTCCACCAGTGATTCCAACCGCTTGACCACAGACTGCACCCCTTCGGCACCAGGATCTGAAAACACAGAATGCACCAGATCACAGGCATCTTTTATCAGGCTGTCATCATACACTTCGGTTTCAGCTGTTTCCTGATCACCTGCCTGATCCCTGAGTTGAAACTGCAGTTTCCACCGGTGGTCACTCACCCGGGAGTGGCAGTACATGGACAAGGTGCCCATTTCCGTATACTCCGCCCCCATGGTCACGGGAATGGTTTTTTTGCTGCCATCTTTGCCAAACCGTATAATGGTCTGGAGAGGCGCCATAGGGGTAAGGGTCTCATCAATGGGAATAATGCTGCCGGCAGTATCACCGGACCGGTAACTGGAACTGTACACATCAAAACTGACCGGCTGATTGGCACGCACCTCAAAGGCCATTTTGGGCAGATCGATCACAGATCCCTCATCCAGGCCCCGCTCCACCAGGCACACAGCACTGCTGACAGTGCCTGCGGTACCTGGACCTGCAGCAGCTGTATCAGTTTCCCTGGCGCCTGAACCTGTGCCTGAACCTGTGCCTGGACTGCTGAGATTTGTGTCTGAGGTGTTAGAGGAGATGTCTGCTGCGCCGGGGCCGGTATCCATACCGCCCGGATCAGCATCAGATGCTGTGCCTACTCCCAGGTAGTAACTTCTGGGGCTGCCGGAGCCCACCCTGACCCCGATGCCCTGCTTGACCAGCCCGTAATAGGATGCCCCGATCCCCACTGCCAGGTCCGGGTAGGGATTTTCCAAAACCCGGGGACGCAGGGAATCTGTGGTGCGGAACCACCGCCGGATGGCTTCTTTGATCCTGGACTGGACCAGAGAAGGCTTGAGGGTGCCGCCGTTGAATAAAATAAAATCCGGCAGGGGCGCATCCTTGCCAAGGCTTTGCTTGACATTGCCGCGGTGTTTTTCCAGAAACCGGATAATATGCCTGGTCACGGCAGATTCTTTTTCAAAGGGCAGGCCGAAATCGGCAATTTCCTTGCCCGCATCCTCTTCTTTCAAATCAGTGGATGCAACATCCGGATAAAATCTGGTCCGCAAAACGCTTTCCACATCCGCTCTGGTGAGATCAGCTGACAGGGTACCGGAAATCAGGGCCCTGCCCTCTCCTTTTATAGTGATACGCACTGATTTTTCTTGTTTTTCCAGGATGCGTTCTTTGGCTTCCCTGCACCGATGACACAGGGTTTTCCATTTATCAGGGGTCAAAGCAGTGTCGGATGTGAACCGGGACTCCACAATTTTTGCCAGGGCCAGGTCAATGTTATCCCCGCCGAGAATGAGGTGGTCACCCACAGCCAGGCGCTCAAACCGGGGGGTGCCCTGATCTCCGGACTTCAGGGAAATAAGGCTGAAGTCTGTGGTGCCTCCCCCCACATCACACACAAAGATGAGATCATCTTCTTTTACCTGCTGGTCCCAGTCAGACTCATGGAGAATCAGCCAGCTGTAAAATGCGGCCAGAGGCTCTTCGAGCAAAGTGACCGCTGCTGACAGGCCTGCTTTTTCCACCCCGGCCATGGTCAGGTCCCGGGCTTCCTCATTAAACGAGGCCGGCACTGTAATGACCACAAACTGGTTTTCAATGAATTTGTCCTCATCTTTGACAAAATGGTTCCATGCAGACCGGATATGGGACAGATACTGGGCAGTGGCATCCACAGGAGAAATTTTTTCCACCCCCTCAGAGCCCCAGGGCAGAATTCTGGCCGTGCGGTCCACAGCCGGGTTGCACAGCCAGCTTTTGGCTGAAGATACCAGGCGGGCGGGAATCTTGGAGCCATGGTCCCGGGCAAAGGCCCCCACAAACATGTCCTGGCGTTTTTTCCAGGGATGTTTGAGAACGTCTCTTGAAATATCATATTCCCCGGGAATATATAAAAATGACGGCAGCACGGGAATCTTTGTGAATTCTCCCAGGCCTGTGAGCTGGGGAATGGAAAAGGGTTTGATCCACTGGCGCTTGTCCGGGAATTTTTGATCCAAATCCCTGGCAGCCGCTTCTTTCAAACCTGCCACATCCACATAGGATACGGCACAATTGGTGGTACCCAGATCAATGCCGATAATATATTGTTTGTCTTGAAAATCCAAAATTAACCTTTGTTTTTGCCTCCAATGTGTATTTCTGCCGGGGTGATGACGGCAGGGTCCTGGATGTCAGACAGTTTGGGGACCTCTTTTTTGCCTGCTTTCCATCCCGGATGTTTTACAACCCCTTCAAACGGGGGTTCGCCTGCCACATTGCCCACAAGGGTTATGGCATCCATGTCAAATCCCGGTGGAATGGTCACGGCTTCTCCTTCTTCCGCCTCCATGACCGGCCGGGGATCAATATATTTTTTTATGGCCCGCTTGCAGTCCTCCTGAATACTTCTTACTGCCGCCCCGATCTGGGCATCTTCGTACCGGCCCAGATCCTCGCCGAAAAAGTCCAGCAGCCGGCCTTCGCGCTGCAGCACCGACAGGGAGTGAAGAAACAATCGCTGCCTGCGATCCTGCTGCATTTTCTGGTCCAGAAAATCTTTTTTTCCGGTTTTGGGTGCGGTTCTGCCGGATTCTGCCTGCACCGGGGCCTTCATCACCGGGGCCAGGACAATGCCCAGCACCAGCCAGAGAATCCAGCCCATTACCAGCATGACCCCGGCCACTGCCGGCAGGACCCACACATAAAATTTTGTCTGCAAAAGTGCTGCCATTTGGGCTATTTGCCTTTCAGGCAAAGGTTTTCCAGCATCCTGGGAAAATATCGCAGCAATCTGTTCCAGGCCATAGTAAACTGCCGCCCCCAGCCCTGCAGCCACTGCCAGCATAAAAATAGACACCACCCAGAATGATGTTTTCCTGAATTTTTTTACTCTGTCCACTGCACCCTCTTTTGTTTTTGCATTCACCTGTTCACAAAAAAACCATGCTGTCTTGTACAACATGGTCATTCAAAATAATACAAAATTCAGGGTGTGCAAGCAATGATTTTTTGGCCTGGGGAATCAGGGACAAACAAGCTACAACATCTTTACTGTCATCATTCGTTTTTAATGATGATTCTGTCCTTGTTCGCTTCAAAGGTTTTCACTCCCACCCCTTTTACCTTCATGAAATCTTCAGGTGCCGCAAATGGATGGACTTTGCGGTGAGCAATGATCCTGTCAGCCACCACATCCCCGATGTTTTTGAGGCTCATCAGCTGTTCTTTGCCGTCAGTATTGATGTTGACCTTGCCGGCACCTGAGACCACAGGCACCAGAAAGCCTATTACCAGCAATCCTATCAATGCAATTTTAACCATCATCTTCACTTTTTGCATGTGTCCTTCTCCTTTTTAGCGTGCACAGTTTACTTTTCTTGTTCAGTGAAAAACAGCAATTGTCCCTGATTCCCTGACGATTCCATGATTTTTTTTTTACACAGGAGGAGATCCAGAAAAGCAATGCAGATGCCGGACAGAGGCCAAAATAATTACTAAAAATAAGTCATTGTGCCGTTGATAACGAAGAAAGCTGGAACCGTTATGTCCTCACACCTAATCCAGTTTTTTTAAAAAAGCAAGACAAAAATAAAAAAAACGGCTGTCCAGATGTGCATCCGGTTAATCTTTTCTATATACCGGGTCACATTTTATGGTGACTGGTTAGTGCCGTACTCCTCAGTTTCTGTCAAAAAACCAGGAAAACGAGGAATGGATTGCGGTTTCCCCCCTTGGATTTTATGACACCGGGTCATAATGGGCCTTGATCCATTCCCGGTAGGCCCCGGTCTGCACCGACCTGACCCAGTCCATGTTTTCCAGGTACCAGTCAATGGTGGTGGACAAAGCCTGTTCAAAGGAATAACAGGCTTTATATCCGATTTTTTCAAAGGATTTGTCCGGATTGATGGCATACCGGATATCATGACCGGGCCGGTCTGCAACAAAGGTGATCAACTCCCGGCTGCTTCCCGCTGTCCGTCCGGTTCTGGCATCCACCAGATCACAGATGGTTTTTACCACCTCCAGATTGGTTTTTTCCTCACCCCCGCCGATATTGTAGGTCTGGCCGGCATCTCCGTTTTCAAAGGCCCGTACCAGGGCATCGCAGTGGTCTGCCACATACAGCCAGTCCCGGATGTTCTGTCCTTTGCCGTAAACCGGCAGGGGCTTTTTCTCCAGGCTGTTGAGGATCATCAAAGGAATGAGTTTCTCCGGAAACTGGTAAGGTCCGTAATTGTTGGAACAGTTGGTCACCACCACGGGCAGGCCGAATGTTTTGTGCCAGGCTTTGACAAAATGGTCGGATGCTGCCTTGGATGCAGAATACGGACTGGAGGGATCAAAGGGGGTTGTTTCAGAAAATGCGGGGTCATCCTTCCCCAGGCTGCCGTATACCTCATCCGTGGACACATGGACAAACCGGAAGGCCCTGCCCGGATTTTTTCTGACATGGGCAAGACTGGCTTCCAGCAGCCGGAAGGTGCCGGTGACATTGGTGTGCAAAAACACCTCCGGTCCCGAAATGGACCGGTCCACATGGGATTCCGCTGCAAAATGAAACACCCCGTCAAACCCGTGGCTGTCAAACAGGTGCGCCAGCAGATCTGCATCACAGATATTGCCGTGGACAAAGGTATACCCGGGATCATCTTCCAGATGGCTGTGGTTGACAGGATTGCCCGCATAGGTCAGCGCGTCCAGATTGAAAACATGCCAGTCAGGCCTGTGTGTATGCACATATTGTATAAAATTGGTCCCGATGAACCCGCAGCCGCCGGTAACAAGAATCTGTTTCATGGATGTTTTGCCTTATGTGTTGAAATTTTTTGATACGTATTAAGACAGCCATGGATGACCACTCAACTTAAAATTTGGATATCAAGAGATGAAAATTGCTTTAGAATTTTGAAATCTTTGTCAAATGTCAGCAGTTTAGTGCAATATTTTTCTGCGAATGTCAAATGAATAACATCATTGATATTTTTACCGAAGTTTAATCTGGATATGATTTTAAAAGCCGAATCAATGAGGGTTTTATCAATTTCGTTTTTGCAGAATTGTTGAAATAAAAAGTACGTTTGTTCAATACGTTCCATGTCTATTTTAAGCTTTGAAAGTGTATATATCAGTTCCTGCAGATTCAGGGGAGAAATCAACAATTTGTCTTTTTCGAATAAATCCCGAATAATTGACTGGCTGACTTCCATTTTTCTAGGATCTTGATTGACAACTGAATAAACAATGATGTTGGTATCAAGATAATGCATTATTCATGTCATTCATTAGGTCATCAATATCAAGATCTCCTGGTATGGTTGCAGATGCAGCATTCTGAAAAATATCATCCATGCGCTGTCTGATTTTGAATTTCTGTGCGCCTGTTCCAGTTTTTTTTTTAATCTCAAACACAATCAATTCCAGCTCTTTATCCACCATATCCCGAGGGATATGGATAACGACCTGATTCGTTTTTGGCCTGATTATTTCTCTTATCATAATCATTTACCTCCCAAGGGTTTCACAAATCCATGACAAAACATTACCCCCAACAAAAACTTTTAGCAACCCCAATATCCACAATAAACCAGGCATGACGCCATTTTAACTTTATAAAAAACTTTGTGTGCTGGGGCAATCACAACATCACCATCTTTTATCTTCCGGCAGACTGCTTTGCCGCACAAGGAGACTTTTCCCCTGGATGGGGTAATTGTGCAAGAATTTTTTCCAGTTCATCCCGCAGCTGCGGCATGGAAAAATACCGGTTAAAACTTTGATATGCCTGGATACCTTTTTTCTGCCTTTTTTCATGGCTGCCGGCAAGCAGGGCTGCGGCCTCAGCCAGTTGTCTGGGATTTGCAGGCTCCACCCAGATGATCCCGCTGCCGCTGTTTTCCAGAAATTTTGGAGGATAAGCAGGGGTTGCAGCGGTAATTATTGGCCGGCCGCAGGCCATGGACTGAAACACCTTGTTGGGTATCACCCGTCTGGTTTTTGGTGTGTCCCCGAAAATACCCAGCAGAATATCTGCGCGGCGGATCCGTGATGGCAACTGCAGATAGGGCAGCCAGTTTTCAAAAGACACATTGGGCAGCCCGGCCGTAATTTTCCGGCATGTGTCCAGAAGCGGGCCATCACCCAGAAATACCCATTTTACAGGAGGTCCCTGGTATTGGCGGACAGCATCAGCAATGAACTGCGGTCCTTGCAACGGTATAAAACTGCCGTAAAAAAGTATTTCCGGCGGAGCGTTGTTTTTCCATCCAGGAGATTTTTCAGATTCATTTTTGTCTGGATAAAACAGATCTTCTTCCGCTCCCACAGGCAGCACAAAAATCCGCCGGGGATCGGCTTTCAGGACTTCTTTGAAAAAACGGGCATGTTCAAAGGTATCGGCAAGCACCAGGTCGGATACCTGCAGCAGGCGGCTTTCCCTGGCCAGCACACGCTTGGCCTGGTGGGAATTTTCAACAAACTTGCGCCGCTCAAACACCTGTTTGTCATAATCGCTGATCAACGGATCAAACAGCAGGGGAATTTTGTGTCTGCGGCTCCAGCGCCGGGCAGACAGCAGATCCCGGTGCCGAAAGCTGGGTACCCAGACCAGATCAGGCCGGCCTGCCCGGGTCAGGGCCGCCTGAAGACTGCCCAGCCGGGAAATTATGGGCCGAAAATCCTGCAGCCGCCATCCCAGTTGCACCAGAAGGCGCCGGATCAGGCGGTTGCGGGAATAATTCTGATCAAACCGGCCCCACCAGAGCACTGTTTTTTTCGATGGAACAGCACCTGCCTTACCGGATGTGGCGCAAGAAAGGGCCAGCAGCCAGAAACAAGCTGATGACCAGGCGGATGAATAGGTGGCATAATGGGTATTAAACGGAAAG
>DATFKQ010000039.1:0-26677 GCA_035268565.1 Desulfotignum sp.
CGGATGCGGGTTTCTTTGGGCAAAAACAGACAGGTGTCCATGAAACGGATAGCCAGTATTGCTGTTGATGCGATTCTCAAAGAATTGAAAAAGGAGGATTAGGGTGATTATCATCTGTCCCAAATGCAGCAGAAAGCACAATGTCAGTCCGGATGCGGTAAAGCCGTATATTGGTACCGGCAAAAAGCTAACCGCCACCTGCAAATCCTGCAGACACAGATTTCCTGTGCTCGTGGACGCACTTTTTGCCCACAAAGGTGAACCAGAACCCCCAAAAGCATTCAAGGCAAGGAAGATCTGCGTGACCCTGAGCAAGGGCGGGGTGGGAAAAACCACTACTGCTGTCAACCTGGGCAGCGGCCTGGCCCTGGCCGGATATAAGGTATTGCTGGTGGACACCGATACCCAGGGTCAGTCCGCCTATATGCTGGGCCGCAAACCGGTTGCCGGCCTGACCGAGCTGCTTACCCAGGAATTGACACCTGCCGAATGTATTCTGGAAGCCCGGAAAAATTTATGGCTGCTGGGCGGCGGGAAATCTCTGGCCGGGGTAAAACGCATCATTGACCGGAAAAGTTTTGGTGCGGAATGGACCCTGTCTGAAGCCCTGGCACCTTTAGACCGGCAATTTGATTTTATTATCATGGACACCTCTCCCGGCTGGGATCAGCTCATTGTGAATGTACTGTTTTATGCCCAGGAGGTGCTGGTGCCGGTGGCATTGGAAGTCATGCCCCTGCACGGCCTGGCAGAGTTTTTAAAGAGCCTGGGCTCCATCCAGAAATACCGCAAGGAAATTGTGCTCAAATATATTGTGCCCACCTTTCTGGATACCCGGATTAAAGGCCCCCAGAGCCTTTATGCCCAGTTGAAAAAATTATATCCTGATACCATTTGTGCCCCTATCCGGTACAATGAAAGTTTGACAGAGGCCCCGTCCTTTGGCAAAACCATTTTTGAATTTGCGCCGGGATCCACTGCTTCTGCTGATTACCGGAAGCTGGTCAGAACAGTGAGTTTAAATGATAACGCCCTTGTTTAAAAAGGGTGAATCTTTGTTTTTTGCGCATTCCAGTCCCCTGGAAAAGGAATAGGTGCTTTGGGAGTCAGAGGACGCATAATTATTGTTGTCATCCTTGCCTGCAGCGTCATCAATCTGTTTTTATGTTTTTATTTTATTGCCCAGATTCGGGATCTGGAACTCAAAGCCCTCACAGAAAAAATTGAAAAAGCCGCCCACATGATGCGGCTGGTCAATGCCAGACCGCTTTATAATGTGGACAAGGAAACCTTGAAAATCAACATGGCGGTTTTTTTTGACGATGCCGACATGAAGCATATCTCCATTCATGATCCAGAAACTGATACTGATATCCAGCTGACCAGAGAATTTGCGCCCGGGGCCATGGATATTGAAAAAAATTTTTATATTACGCATCAGGGCTTGAAACTGGGTAAGATGCGGGTGGTATATTCCACCAGTCTGCTGGAAAAGAAACTGGCAAAATTTCGCACCCAGATGCTTTTTTTCACCTTTGGGGTGATACTGATTATGGTATTGGTGCTGGTATTTATCATCAACCGGTTGATGGCGCCCATAACCCGGCTGGCAGCGGCAGCCTCTGAAATCGCCCGGGGAAATATCGACAGGCAGATACCCCGTTACGGGGCAGGAGAAGTAGGGGAACTGGCCCAGAATTTTGGATTGATGCAGAATGCGGTCAAAGAAAAAATCACGGACCTGGACCATACCAACCAGCACCTCAAAGAGCAGATCCGGCAAAAAGAAATCAATGAAAAAAAGATCCTGCACCAGAGCACGACCATTTCTGCAATGAACACCTTTTTTCAAAGATCCATGACAGCCGAATCCTGTCGGGAAGTTGCAGAAATTTTTATTCCCATTGCCCAGGGCATTATTGACAGCAAATACTGTTTTGTGGGTGAAGTGGACAAGATGCATCCCGGCCACATACATATTCTGGCGATTTCCCAACAAGCCCTTGCTGACTGTGCCCTTACCGGGATGCAAAAAGAAATACGGCTGAAAGGGACCTGTATAAGCGGTATCCGGGGCCGGGTGATCAAAGAGAACACCGTGGTTATAGCAAATGATCTTGTCAACCACCCGGATATTGGAAGTATGCCTGATGACCATCTTCTTCTGGGCAATTTTATGGGGGTTCCCTTGCGGGTGGGGTCAAAAACAAATGGTATTGTGGCATTCAGCGGAAAACCCACCGGATATGATACCGGGGACAAAGAAGCAGCCCAGATGCTTGCAATGGCATTGACCGAAGCCCTGACCCTTAAACACAGAGAAGAAGAAAAACTCAGGCTGGAAGAAATGATGATCCAGTCGGAAAAAATGGTGTCTCTGGGCGGACTGGCTGCAGGCATGGCCCATGAAATCAACAATCCTCTGGCCGGTATTCTCCAGAACACCCAGGTTATCCAGAACCGGCTGCGAAACAAACTGCCTGCCAACCGGGCAGCTGCCAAAGAGGTGGGACTGGATCTGGACCAAATGGCTGCCTATCTGGAAAAACGCGATATTTTTAAAATGACCGAGGCTGTCTTGACCGCCGGCAGACGGGCAGCCGCTATTGTTTCCAATATGCTGTCTTTTTCCAGAAAATCAGACGCAGGATTTGTACAAGAAGACCTGGCAAAACTGCTGGACCAGACCCTGGAACTGGCAAAAAGTGATTATAACCTGAAAAAACAGTTTGATTTTAAAAAGATCCGCATAGAGAAAGAGTACCAGCCCGGGCTGCCCATGGTCGCGTGTAAATCCAGCGAAATCCAGCAGGTGTTTTTCAATATCCTGTCCAACGGTGCCCAGGCCATGATGTCAGAAACAATGGGGGAAGAACCCTGCTTTTTGCTGCGGGTGTATAAAAACAACGGCATGGTCAGTGTACAGATCCGGGACAACGGCCCCGGCATGAACGCAGAGCAGAAAAAACGGATATTTGAACCCTTTTTTACCACCAAAAGTGTCGGTCACGGCACAGGCCTGGGTCTTGCCGTTTCCTATTTTATCATTACAGAAAACCACAACGGGCAGGTTCTGGTGGATGCCGGCCCAGGCCAGGGAAGCTGTTTCACCATCAATCTGCCCGTATAGGGCCGTCCTTTTTTATTCCTGCTGTCCTTGTCTGTGCTGCGAAAATAAAATCACAGGTTGGCAACCTCCTCAGCAGTGATGACATGGATATTTTGTTCTTCCAGGATCTTGAGGGCTTTTTCATGGTCATCGAACCGGAATACCATGATGGCGTTTTTGCCCTTGGGATTGGCAAAGGCATACATGTACTCCACATTGAGATTCTGCATCCACAAGGGGTCCAGCACCCTGTTGAGCCCGCCTGGTTCGTCAACCACCTCCACCGCCAGCACCCTGGTTCTTCCCACGGTAAACCCTTCTTTTCGCAGGGCCTGTTCCGCTTTGTCATTGTCGTTCACAATGAGCCGCAGTACCCCGAAATCCGTGGTGTCGGCCAGGGACAGGGCCCGGATGTTCACATGGGCATCCCGCAGGATCGCGGTTATCTCAGCCAGTCGGCCTTCTTTGTTTTCAACAAATACAGATATCTGTTCAGCAAGCATGTGGGGTCTCCTTTTTTTATAGTTTTCTTTTGTCTATCACCCGGACAGCTTTTCCCTGGCTGCGCGCAATGGCTTTCGGCTCCACCAGCATGACTCTGGCAGATACCCCCAGGGTTTCTTTGATATCAAAAGCAAGGGTGTTTTCCATGGTCTGGAGGCTTTTGATATCATCGGAAAAAAGGGATTCATCTATTTCCACTTTTACCGTAAGGGTATCCAGGTTGTCTTTTCTGTCCACTTCCAGCTGGTAATGGGGCTGAATTTTCCCGGTTTCCATGAGCACGCTTTCGATCTGGGAAGGAAATACATTGACCCCCCGGATGATCAGCATGTCATCGGTGCGGCCGGCAGGTTTGGTCATGCGGACATGGGTCCGTCCGCAGGCACAGGGCGTGGGGTTTAAAGAGGAAATATCCCTGGTGCGGTACCGGATGACGGGAAAGGCCTCCTTGGTGATGGAGGTGAACACCAGTTCCCCGGCCTCCCCATGGGGCAGGACCTTTCCGGTGTCCGGATCAATGATTTCCACGATAAAATGGTCCTCAAACACATGCAGCCCGTTTTGTTCCTCGCGGCATTCTATGGAAACCCCGGGGCCGATCACTTCGCTCAGTCCGTAAATATCTACGGCCTTGAGGTGGAGTTTGGCTTCCAGCTCAGTGCGCATGCTTTCGGTCCAGGGTTCAGCCCCGAAAATACCTGATGTAAAGCACAGATCCTTGAAATCAACGCCCATGTCCTCTGCCACTTCTGCCAGGTGGAGAATATAAGAAGGGGTGCCGCACAAAATAGTGGGTTTGAAATCTTTCATAATGGTGATCTGACGCCTGGTGTTGCCGCCGGATACCGGAATCACCGAAGCCCCTAAACGCTCCGCCCCGTAATGGGCCCCCAGGCCCCCGGTGAAAAGCCCGTACCCGAATGCATTGTGGATGATATCCCCGGAGCCGGCCCCGGCAGCTGACAGGCTTCTGGCCATAAGTCCGGCCCAGTTTTCAATATCCCGGCGGGTGTATCCCACCACTGTGGGACTGCCGGTGGTACCGGATGAGGCATGGATCCGCACCACCTGTTCCATGGGCACGGCAAACATGTCATAGGGATAATTGTCCCGCAGATCCTGTTTGGTGGTAAAGGGCACATGCTTCAGATCGCTAAGTCTCTGGATGTCTTTTGGGGTGATGCCGGCGGCATCAAAACTTTTCTTATAAAATGGTACAGTTGCATATACCCGGGCAATGGTGGTCTGGAGCCGCCGCAGCTGGATGGCTTCAACGCCTTCTCTGGGCATGGTTTCAAAATCAATATCAAAAATGGGCATGGGTCTATCCTTTTAAAAATACAGGCTGCTGCCCGGTCCGGACAGGGGCCGGCTAGTTGAGCCCGCCTTTGAACACGGGTTTGCGTTTTTCCAGAAAAGCGGCGGTGCCTTCTTTGGCATCCGCACTGGCCATGGTCAGGCCGAATGCATCATTTTCAATTCTGCAGCCGGTTTCCAGGTCTGTGTTGGTGCCGTTGTGAATGACTTCCTTGGCAGCCCGCAGGGCCACACAGCCTTTGGCGGCAATATTGCCGGCGGTCTTCATGACCGCATCCATAAGCTCTTCAGGGGCACATACCTGGTTGACCAGCCCGTAATCAAGGGCCTGCTGCGCGGTGATGTTTTTGCCGGTGAACACCATTTCCCTGGCCCGGTTGTTTCCCACCTGCCGTGCCAGGCGCTGGGTGCCGCCAAAGCCCGGAATCAGGCCCAGGGTAATTTCCGGCAGCCCGAAAACCGCTTTTTCAGAGGCATAAATAAAATCACAGGCCAGAGCAGCTTCCGACCCCCCGCCCAGGGCGTATCCGTTGACCGCTGCAATGGCCGGGATGGGCAGATCTTCAATCTTTGAAAATACTTTCTGGCCTTTTCTGGAAAAATATTTGCCCTGCAGCGGGGTCATTTTGGACAGTTCCACGATATCCGCACCTGCCACAAATGCCTTGTCCCCGGCACCGGTGAGCACCAGGACCCGGATGTCAGGATCGGCCTGCACCTGATCCAGGGCCTGATCCAGGTCATCAAACATGGCATTGTTCAAGGCATTCAATGCCTTGGGCCGGTTGAACTGTATCAAAGCAATGTTGTTTTCCATTGTCAGGATAATGTTTTCAAAAGACATGGGTTTCTCCTTGCAATTTTGGGGTTGCAGTTTTGTTTTTTAAAAAAATATCACAATTGCCGCGGGTTTGTTGCATCAACATATTTTTGTACGCCATCTGCAATGGCATTGCAGATATCATCCTGGTAGGCGGCGGTCAACAGCCGCCTGCACTCATTTTTATTGGAGATAAATGAGGTCTCAATGAGAATGGAGGGCATGCGGGCCCCCAGCAGCACATAAAAGGGGGCCTGTTTAACACCCAGATCCTTAATGCCGGTATATTTTTTTGACATGCCCTGGATCATGGCCTGGTGCACATCATTGGCCAGCCGGGTGGATTCCCCGATCTTGGCATGTTTCATCAGATCACTTAAAATGTATTCCAGGTCTGATATGTTTTTTCTGGAGGTGGCATTTTCCCTGGCAGCCACGGCAATGGCCTGTTCATCCGTGGCCAGGTTCAGCAGATAGGTTTCAATGCCGGCCAGTTTTTTGTTGCGGGCCGCATTGGTATGCAGAGAAATGAACAGATCCGCCCGCTGGGTATTGGCAAGGGCGGTTCTTTCTTCCAGGGTCAGTTTGGT
Source organism: Desulfotignum sp. (assembly GCA_035268565.1). Taxonomy (GTDB): domain Bacteria; phylum Desulfobacterota; class Desulfobacteria; order Desulfobacterales; family Desulfobacteraceae; genus Desulfotignum. The sequence goes on from DATFKQ010000039.1 coordinate 6,341, forward strand.
ATCCGTGCTCCGGGTAAGGATCACCGTGCACTGGAGCCGGTCCCGCAGTGTAACCGCCAGTTTTTTGGCCATCTGGAGCACAATGTCTTTTTCCCACACCCCTTTGATATACCCGGGAGCCCCGGGGTCAGATCCTCCGTGGCCCGGGTCAATGACGATCTTCTGCACCCCCAGGGCCAGCTGCCGGGCGATGTCCGAGGATTTCAAATTGTCCGTGGTCATGGGGCTGGCGGCGAGCCCCTCATCAGTTTTGACTGCCACCTGCTGCGCTTGCAGGTGGTCTCCGCTGCCGGCATCCGGACCCCAGACATCAATGACAATCCTGAAGGGGTCTTTTAAGGAAAAAATCTTGTAATTTTCAAAGGATTTGATGTCCACCACCACCCGCACGGTGTGGGGAAGGTACTGACCGGCCCTGGCCTGTTTGAGCAGATCATCATTGATGGGGGTATGTTCTGCCACCCCGTTTCCCAGCCGGGACCGGGGTATGTCCACATAAAGCCGTTGAAAAGGTATGTTCAGATCCGGATCTTTTTTGAGCAGGTGGTGGGAATAGGTGCGGTCCCGGGTGGCATTGATGACAATCCTGGTGTAGTCCGGATTGGACCAGAACCGCAGGTCTGTGACACGGGCATTTGTCCCCGGCTCTTCCGGTTCAAGGGGCGTGTGTTCTGCAGGGGTGCCCTGGGCGGTGTATCCGTCCTGGTCCTGCAGGTGGGCTTCAATGGCGGTGGTGTGCCGGTTGAAATCCGCATCCTGGTCGGATTTTTCTGTGTTTTCGGCATCAGATACAGCCATGCCCGGGGGGTGAGTTTTTGTTTCCGCTTTTTTGGACCGGAGGTGCTTTGGCGGATGTTTCCGGGGGTCCGGGCTTTCAGAAAGAGTGGTGAGCCGGGTTTTTGACCGGGCACTGTAGGCGGAGCTTTCGTATTTGTTCCTGATTCTGATCAGCAGGTCAATGGCCCGGGTTTTGTAAATTTCGTCTTTGGAAAGGCTGAACAGCTGCAGGTAGAGTTCGGCAGCCTTGTACATGCCGGCCGGGGCCCAGGAACTTTGTGGATCTGTTTTATAGATGGCTTCATACCGGTGGATGCATCCCAGCCATTCCGATACTTTCTGGCGCTTTACCGGAGAGTGGCGCAAGGTTTTAAAGCAGGCATCTGCTGCCAGATATTTTTGCTTGGGAACCGATGCCATGCTGATGCCCATGAAACCTGTCCAGAAAAAAAGCAGACAGATGCCCGCAGTCATGAGCCGCACGGACCGGCAGGATATGCTGTATGGCGCAAGGAAAGACATGGGTCAGACACCTGCCTTTTTTTTCATGTCATGTAAGAAATTAAGGGCTTCCAAAGGCGTCATGTTGGAAATGTCCGCCTGTTTGAGCATGTGTGACAGATCCTTGTCTCTGACGGCGAACAATTCCATTTGTCCGGGGGTGTCCCCGGGTTTTCTGCGTTTTTTTGCCGCAGGTTTCTGCACTGCAATATCAGGCACCTGGCCGCTGCCCTGTTTTTCAATGGCTGCCAGCACCTGTTTGGCGGCTGCAATGATCTGAAAAGGCACCCCTGCCAGCCGGGCCACCTGGATGCCGTAGCTTTTGTTGGTGCCGCCCTGGACCAGCTGCCGCAAAAACACAATGTTGTCGTTGAACTCCTTGACCGCGATATGGAAATTGCGTATCCGGGGTTTGGTTTGCTCCAGGCGGATCAGTTCGTGGTAATGGGTGGCAAACAAAGTTTTCACCCCCTGGCCGGACAGATCATGCAGATAAAGGGCCACGGCCCAGGCAATGCTCATGCCGTCATAGGTGGAAGTGCCCCTGCCGATTTCGTCCAGGATGACCAGAGAATCGGGTGTGGCATTGTTAACAATGTTGGCGGTTTCCTCCATTTCCACCATAAAGGTGGACTGACCCGAGCTCAGGTTGTCCAAAGCCCCCACCCGGGTGAAGATCCGGTCCACCAGGCACAGGGAGGCTTTTTTGGCCGGTACGAAAGAGCCCATCTGGGCCATGAGAACAGTGAGGGCCACCTGCCTGAGCACCGTGGATTTACCGGCCATGTTGGGACCGGTAATCAGCAGGATCTGGTTGCGGTCATTGTCCAGTTCAATGGAGTTGGGCACATACCGCTCGCCGGTAATCAGTTTTTCCACCACAGGATGGCGTCCCTCTGTGATGGCAATCTGTCCGGTATCATTGATATCCGGTCTTGTATACCCGTTTTCCGATGCTGCCGCGGCCAGTCCCTGGAGCACATCCACGGTGGCGATGAAATCCGCCATTTTCAATATATCCACTGCGTTTTTTACCACCTGGTTCCGCACCGTACAGAAAATGTCGTATTCCAGGGCGTTGCGCTTGTCCTGGGCGTTTAAAATGGTGGCTTCCACCTGTTTCATCTCATCGGTGATGAAGCGTTCCGCATTCACCAGGGTCTGCTTGCGGATATAGTTGTCCGGCACCATGGGTGCCTGGGTTTTGGACACCTCGATAAAATAACCGAACACCTTGTTGTATTTAATTTTTAAAGAAGACAGCCCGGTTTTTTCTTTTTCCTCTGCCTGGGCCCTGGCAATCCAGGATTTGCCGTCCCGGGAAATGGATACCAGTGCATCCAGGTCTTTGCTGTACCCGTCATTGATCAGACCGCCTTCATTGAGCACATGGGGGGCATCTTCTCTGATGGCCAGGTGTATGTGCTCTGCCAGCTCAGCCAGCCGGGTGAGCATCTTTTCCCGGTCATCCAGGCGGCTGCCGTTGAGCAAAGGGCTGTCCAGTCGGGCCAGTTTTGTGAACAATGCCGGCAGCCGGGCAAGAGAGTGCTCCAGGGCCAGCAGGTCCCTGGCATTTCCCTGGCCCATGGACACTTTGCTGCCCAGCCGTTCCAGGTCATATACGGATTTAAGAAGGGCCCCTAAACTGTGAAGGATATGGGGGGCAGCTGTCAGCTGTGCAACGGCATCCAGGCGCTGATTAATCCGGTCTTTGTCCACCAGGGGATGCCGGATCCAGTTTTTGATGAGCCGGCTGCCCATGGCGGTGACGGTCTTATCCAGCACCGCAATCAACGCCCCTTTTTTGTCCTGGGTCTGGAGGTTGGCCAGCAGCTCCAGATTCCGGCAGGACCGGTCATCCAGTTTTAAAAACTGTTCCAGATCATAGGGGCAGATCTGAAAGATATGGGTGGTATCCTGCATCTGGGTGTCCTGGACATAGGCCATAACCGCTCCGGCAGCACAGATGGCAGCCGGCATCCGGCCGATGCCGAACCCGTTGAGGCTGACGGTGTTGAACTTTTTGGTCAGCCGTTCTTTCGCATCTGCCTCCTGGAAACTGGTCACGGGCAGATAGGTGATCTGGCGCCCGGCAAAGGCCTGGCGCAGGGTTTTATAGGCAGGGTCTTTTTCAAAGCTGTCTGGCAGCAGGATTTCTCTGGGATCCTGTTTAACCGCCTCGTCAATGAGGGCTGCCGGTATGCCGCTGCCTTTTCTGGGGGTTTCACAGGTGGTAAAAGTGCCGGTGGATATGTCCAGACAGGCCAGGGCTGCCCTGTCTTTGACCATGGACAGGGCCAGCAGAAAATTGTTGGCGGTCTTGTCCAGCAAAGATTCATTGAGAATCATGCCCGGGGTGATGACCCGGACCACTTCTCTTTTTACCAGTCCTTTGGCAGCAGCGGCATCTTCCACCTGATCACAGATGGCCACCTTGCAGCCGTGGGCAATGAGTTTGGCAATATAAGTGTCTGCCGCCCGGAAAGGCACCCCGCACATGGGAACAGGAGATGCATCGTTTTTGTTTCTGGAGGTCAAAGCGATCTCCAGAATGGCGGCAGCCTGTTCTGCATCCTGGTGGAACATTTCATAAAAATCGCCCATCCGGTAAAACAGGATGGTATCCTTATACTGCTCCTTGATGGACAGATACTGGGCCATCATGGGGGTCTGCTGGCTGGTGCTGGTGCTCATGGATGGATTTTTACAACCGCTTGTCACCGGGGAATGGTATCCCCAATGTATTATTTTCTTTCATTTTCAGAGGTGTCATTTTCAGATGTACCAACTTCAGATGTATCTGTGCTGCCCGTGTTTGTCTGTTTTTTTTCAGGTGCCTGGTCCTGTCCGGCTGCAGGCGCACCGGTTTCAGGCATCTGTTTTTCGGGATTTTCTGCATCCTGCGCAGCAGCTGTTTGTTGTTTTCCCGCAGGTTCATCACTGCCGGAACCTGGTTTTTCCTCAGATTCTGTGTCTGAAAGCGCTTTTTTTATATAAGGGTCATGGGTGAATACATCCAGGCGGGCCTGCAGATCCTTGTTTCTGGTTGTCAGATCCGCAATCTGCCCCTGCTTTATTTTGATTTCCCGGCCCAGTCTATAGGCGGTTACCAGTCCCTTCATGCCGGTGATCAGCAGACCCAGGCCAAAACATATGCCCCAGAAGGCCCAGTTGGGCAAAGCAGGGGATGCCCACTGCCACTGGTTGAATTTCAGATCAAGGGTCAAGGATCTGGCAGAGGTGAAATAATCAATATTCTGGTAAATCAAAAGTCCGAGCAGCCCGAGGATGATCAGTAAAATCAAAAATTTTATGGTCTTCATGCATTTTCTCCCAGTGCTTTTCCTAAGGTAAATATTTATGTTGGGTGATCATAGATCAAATTTAATTTTTTTTCAATTTTTCTTTTGACAGGGCCGCGCTTTGCCTATTGCCTTTCCAGGCATTGCCGCACCGCACATTACATGAAAACCGGGTTGAGCAGGTTGACTTTTTCACGAAAAGGAAACAAAGACCAGTCCAGAGACTGCACAGGCCTCTTTTGCAGAACTTCAATGCAGGACAAATGCAGATGGGGCAGAAGCACCGATCCCCTGGCACGGGTGTCAGATGTGCGGGCAATGATCCGGCCGGCTGCCACCTGCGTACCAATGGCAATGCCCTCACAGGGGTCCAGGTGGGAAAACACCTCCACCACCCGGGTGGCAGTGCCCAAAAAGTTTTTTGGTTCCACAACCAGGGTGTGGCCCAGAAAATCTTTGCACACATTCACCACGGTGCCGGCAGACCAGGCAGGAATTGCTGCCCCCGGCCCAAGGGAGCAGAATCTTTTATTTCGGTTTTTGTAAAAACAGATGTCAATGCCTTCATGGGCGGCATGGCGGTTGGTAAAATCCCCCCACCACTTGCAATTGCTTTCAGGCAGCATGCCCGGATAAAACAGCCATTCTATCGTGTCTTCCAGGTCATTGGCTGATGCAAGGGCTGCCAGATATTGTGCAAACCGCGTCATTACACAGCTTTGAGAATGATCTTGTGTCCCATAAGATTTATGTTTTCTATAATCCCGGAGACCTGCTGCTGCTCACCTAAAAGCCCCTTGAGAATAAACTGGTTTTCACCTGCCGGGGTGATGGCTGCCACATTTTCCATGATCAGTTTTTCCGTGCCGTTTTCTTTCAGATATACATTGGATTCACACATGATGTTCTCCATTTGGTTATGGGGTATGAGGGTTGAGGTATGAGGTATGAGGGTTGCGGGTTGAGGGGTCAGGATTAAGACGGAAATCTTCCTGGTTAAAATCCTCATATCGGTGATTTGTTATTTTCTTTTTCATTGCGCATATTCCGGACAACCTGCTTTGATAATTTTGCCTCATTTCTCACCTTTGCATAATATACCATTGGTGCTCACACAACTGCAAGGGGGGTGTGTGCCGCATTTCTTCCGGACAGGGTGGGGTTAATGAAAAATCGGGTCAGGGTTGTTTTTTTTAATTTTTTTGCGCCGCCCGTAAAGCAGGTCATCCATGAAAAGGGCAATGCGCTGATTGATGCAGTTCCTGCTGATATAAAAGCGCACCAGGCGGTGCACCAGGGAATCGGGTTTGGTGTAGGGACACACAGAGATGCACATGCCGCAGTCGGATCCAATGGTTTTCCAGTAGGAAAAGCATTTTTCCTGGTCTATGGACCAGTGAAAAAAGTTGCGGGTTTTTGGCTCCTCACCCGTGGTGATGGACCCGGACGGACAGTTGTGGGCGCATTTTTTACAGATGCGGCAGAAATTTTCCATAAAAAGACCAGGGCCCGGACCGGAATCCGGCAGGGCCAGGGTGGTGGTCACCACAGCCAGCCGCACACAGGGACCCAGTGTCTTGTGCATGAAAATGCCCATGCGGCCCAGTTCCCCAAGCCCGGATTCCACGGCCGGCGGCACGCAGAGCACTTCGTAGTTGCCGTCATTGTGGGCCCGGGCTTCATATCCGAACTGCCGCAGGTACCCGGCCACAATATTGGATATTTTGGCTGCTTCCACATATTTTCGCGCAGATTCCTGGATCACCGCGGCTGTGGGGCTGTTTTTGAGCATATGGATATCCATGGGCACCACAATGACAATGGCGGTGGTGTGGCCCTGGTGCACGACATCTCCCCATCCTTGTGCATGCCTGCCCCTGTGGCTGTAAAAGTGATGGGGGGCCAGTTTTATGAATCCGGTGTCACACCCGCCGTAAAACCGGACCAGATCGCAGATGATGCGGCAGATGCGGCCGGGGTCCACCTCCCTGGGCGGACCGGCCGGGACTCCTGTGGCAGCAGGTATGGTCTGGTGCAGGTATGCAAAGGCCGCTTCATAGCAGGGGGTGGTATAAACGTCGTAGTACACCTGATCCGGGTCACCGAAATCCGGTTTGTTGTGGATCTGCCGGTCACGGGACCGGTTTTCCGGGTGCAGCTGGTAATAGGTGTCCGCCAGATCCGGGTGGTTTTTCAGATTATTTCTGGCAAACATATGGTCCCGTTCGTCAAATTGCTGTGCTGCTGATACATCCCGGATCTGCATCTTTTCAGGGAAAAACCGGACCAGCGATACAAGGACCGCCAGGAGCGCCCCTGTGAAAATCATAAGATTCAGGACCGTGGAATCATAAAAAACAGCAAATGCCCACAACAGACACCATGCCAGCAAAAATCCCAGGCAGAGGAGGGCGGCCCTGATTTCACCTTCATAAAACGAGGAGACAGCCAGAAGTATGAAAAAAATACCCGCACCGCCAAACACCACCTGCACACCAACAAAAATAACATCAGTCACAACCTGCCTCCGCACAATAAAATGTAATTGTCACATCCGGGTATAAGCGGTTTTTCCGCCTGTGACAACCATTTTTACCGGGGTGATGCCGAAGGGGTAACACAGATCCGCCGGGGTATCCACATCCCAGATTACCAGATCCGCATCTTTTCCCAATGCCAGGCTGCCTTTGCAGTCTGCCAGGCCCAACGCTTTTGCTGCATGGATGGTGGCCCCGGCCAGGGCCTGTTCACAGGTCAGCCCAAACAGCAGACAGGCCATGTTCAGAATCAAAAGCATGCTGTGCACCGGGCTGGAACCCGGGTTCAGGTCTGTGGACACAGCCATGGGAACGTTCATCTGCTGCAGAGAATCCACCGGCGGCACACGGGTTTCTCCGAGGTAGTAAAATGCCCCCGGCAGCAGCACTGCCACTGTGTCATGGGCTGCCATCTTCCGGACACCTTTTAAAGACAGGTATTCCAGATGGTCGCAGGACAGGGCTCCCAGCTGTGCAGCCAGGGCAGTGCCGTCTGAATCAGATAATTGTTCGGCATGCAGTTTGATGGCAAAGCCTGCTTCCAGGGCTTTTTCAAACACCTGCCGGGTCTGTTTCCGGGAAAAAGCGATATTTTCACAGAACACATCCACAGCTGTGGCAATGCCCTGGTCCTTGACTCTGGGCAGCATGACCTCAGTGACTTCTGTGATGTAATCATCTGCCCTGCCGGAAAATTCCGGGGGCAGGGCATGGGCACCCAGAAAGGTGGCTTTAATCTGCTGGGGACAGGTTTTCTGCAGCCTGCCTGCCACGGAGAGCATCTTGAGTTCCGTATCCAGATCCAGGCCGTATCCGGATTTGATCTCCACAGTGGTGATGCCCTGGGTCAGCAGATGGGCCATCCGTCCGGCAGCCAGGTCAAACAGCATATCTTCATCAGCAGCACGGGTGGCCCTGACCGTGGAAAAAATACCGCCTCCGGCTTTTGTAATGTCTGCATACGAAGCACCGGCCAGGCGCATCTCAAATTCTCTGGCCCGGGAACCTGCCCAGATCAGATGGGTATGGCAGTCCACAAACCCGGGCAGTATCCAAAAGTTTTGGCAGTCTGTCACCCTTATATTGCCGGGGGTTTCAGGCAGGGCAGCCATGGGCCCGATCCAGGCAATCTTTTTTCCGGATACCGCCAGTGCCGCGTTTTCCACAATGCCGTAATGCCCATCAGCCATGGTGGCCAAACGGCAATGGGTGAACACCTGGTCGACATTTTGGGGAAACGGGTTGCTGCTGTCAGGGATAGTTGTCATGGATATCTCCTTACATATTGATCATGGGCAGCTTGACCCCTTTGTCGTTGGCCACACCAATCGCGGTGTCATACCCGGCATCTGCATGGCGGATGATGCCGGTGCCCGGATCATTGCGCAGCACCGTGGTCACCCGTTTTTCCGCTTCATCCGTACCGTCGGCCACCGTGACCTGGCCCGCATGCAGGGCATAGCCGATGCCCACGCCCCCGCCGTCATGGAAAGATACCCAGGTGGCGCCGGACGCCACATTGGTCATGCAGTTGAGCAGTGCCCAGTCAGCCACGGCATCAGACCCGTCCTTCATGGCTTCTGTCTCCCGGAAAGGCGATGCCACAGACCCGCAGTCCAAATGATCTCTGCCGATGACAATGGGGGCTTTTACCTTTTTTTCCCGTACCAGATCGTTGAACAGTTTTCCCGCTTTTTCCCGTTCCCCGTATCCCAGCCAGCAGATCCTGGCGGGCAGGCCCATGTGTTCTATTTTTTCTCCTGCCATTTTCAGCCAGTTGACCATTTTGGTTTTTTCCGGAAACAGCTGCATCAGGGCCTCATCAGTCACCTTTATGTCTTCCGGATCCCCGGACAGGGCTGCCCACCGGAACGGGCCTTCACCCTGACAGAACAGTTCCCTGATATAGGCCGGCACAAACCCGGGATAGTCCATGGCATTGTCTACCCCTTTTTTCATGGCCTGGGCCCGGAGGTTGTTGCCGTAGTCAAAGGCAACAGCCCCTTTGTCTTTCATGGCAAGGATGGCGCGCACATGTCCGGCCATGGAGTTCAGGGCCATCTCCTTGTAGGTGGCAGGATCGGATGTGCGCAGCTTCAGGGCATCTTCAAAAGAGATGCCCCTGGGAAAATACCCGTTGAGCTCATCATGGGCGCTGGTCTGGTCGGTGATCACATCCGGGACAAACCCTTTGTCCATCATGGCCGGAAGGATATCCCCCACATTGGCGCACAACCCTATGGACAGGGGACGGCGTTGATCCGCTGCCTGCTTTGCCATGGCAATGGCCTGGTCCAGATCAGGGGCCTCAACATCCAGGTACCGCTTTTCCAGCCGTTTGGCAATGCGGGAGGGATCGATTTCAATGCACACGGCCACACCATTGGCCATGGTCACGGACAGGGGCTGGGCCCCGCCCATGCCGCCCAGGCCGGCTGTGACCACGATTCTGCCGGTAAGATCAGCGCCGTAGTGTTTTTGGCCCAGAGCGGCAAAGGTTTCATAGGTGCCCTGTAAAATGCCCTGGGTGCCGATATAGATCCAGGACCCGGCAGTCATCTGGCCGTACATGATCAATCCTTTTTTGTCCAGTTCATGGAAACAGTCCCAGCTGGCCCAGTGGGGCACGATGTTGGCGTTGGCAATGAGCACCCTGGGGGCGGATGTGTGGGTGGTGAGCACGCCCACAGGCTTGCCCGACTGCACCAGCAGGGTTTCATCGTTTTCCAGGTCCAGCAGGGTTCTGACAATGGCATCAAAGCAGTCCCAGTTTCTGGCTGCCTTGCCCAGCCCGCCGTAGACAATGAGGGCATCCGGATTTTCCCCGTTGTCCGGGTCCAGGTTGTTGCACAGCATGCGCAGGGCAGCCTCCTGGTACCAGCCTTTGCAGTGGAGCTGACTGCCCCTGGGGGCCTTCACCGGTCTGGCCCTGCCGCAGCCGATGTGCAGATCTTGTAACAGTTTTTCCCTGGGATCCATTTTTTCCCTCCTGAAAGTGTTGACTTTTATGTGTGGATTGGCTACTACTTGTCTATACAAGTATAGATATCATGTCAAGGATTTTTTAAAGGAATCACCTGTGGAAACTTCAGTAAGGCCCCGGGCTTTGTATGAACAGATCAAGCAGCAGATCATAAGAGAGATTGACGCAGGCCGGCTGAAACCCGATGACCGGGTGCCATCGGAAACCCGGCTGGCAGAAGCATTCAAAGCATCGCGCATGACCGCCAACCGGGCATTGAAAGAGCTGGCCGAGGAAGGCCGCATCATCCGGATCCAGGGGGTGGGCACCTTTGTGGCCCGGCCCAAGCCGGATGCAGCCCTGCTGGAGATCAAAAGCATTGCCCGGGAAATTGCAGACTGGGGCGGGGTGCATTCCTGCGAGGTTCTGGTGCTGGCAAAAGAAAAACTTACCCCGGCCATCGGGACAAAAATGGGGCTTGCCCCCGGCAGAGACGTGTTTCATTCCATCCTGCTCCACAAGGATTCAGGTGAGGTGATCCAGTATTCAGAGCGGTTCGTCAATCCCGGTGTGGCCCCGCAATACCTGGAACAGGATTATACACAGATCACCCCCAGTGATTACCTGCTTAAGGTCGCCCCGGTCCAGGAAGCGGAACATGTGATAGAGGCGGTGCGCTGTCCTTCCCATGTGCAGAAATATCTGAAGACAGCCCCGGCAGAGCCCTGTCTGTGTCTGACCCGGCGTACCTGGTCCTTTGATCAGGTGGCCACTTTCAGCACCATGATCTCACCGGGATCACAGTATAAACTTAAAGGAAAATTCAACAGAGGATAGCCCAGTGAAAAAGACCATCAGCCTTAACGGAGAACAGTTCCAGCTGGAGGAACTGGCGGAGGTCGCCAGAAACGGCGCAGGCATTGCCATTGCCGAAGCATCCAAAGCAAAGATCGGCAAATCCCGGGCCCTTGTGGACAAATGGGTCAAAGAGGGGGTGCGCATTTACGGGGTGACCACTGGTTTCGGTGCCCTGTCTGATGTCACCATTTCTCTGGAAAATACCCGGCGGCTCCAGAAAAAAATTTTATTTTCCCATGCTGCCGGCATGGGGCGGGAAATGGAAGCAGATGTGGTCCGGGCCATGATGGCCCTGCGGGTCAATGATTTCTGCCGGGGCAACTCAGGGCTGCGCCTGCAGACCATCCAGATGCTGGCGGACATGCTCAACAGCGGCATTGTACCGGTGGTGCCGGAAAAAGGCTCGGTGGGCGCCAGCGGGGACCTGGTGCCCATGGCCCATCTTGCCCTGGTGATGATCGGCGAAGGAGAAGCCTTTGTGGACGGCATCCGCATGTCCGGGGCAAAAGCCCTGGCATCCCGGAACCTGTACCCTCTGGAGCTGGCAGCCGGAGAAGGCCTGGCCCTGATCAACGGCACCCAGTTCATGATCGCTTTGGGCTGCCTGGCCCTGCATGATGCGTTGAACCTGTGCAAACACGCGGATATTGCCGCATCCATGAGCCTGGAAACCCTTATGGGCACCAGAACCGCTTTTGATCCCAGGATTCACCAGGTGCGGCCCCACCAGGGCCAGATCATGGCCGCCCAAAACATGCTCAAGATTACCGAAAATTCAGAAATCATCTCTTCCCACGAGGACTGCTGCCGGGTCCAGGATGCCTATACCCTGCGCTGTTCTCCCCAGGTCCACGGGGCTTCCTGGGATGCCTTTGCCTATGTGGACAAGGTGATTCGGGTGGAGATGAACGCGTCCACGGAAAATCCCCTGATCTTTCCTGAGTCTGAAGAGTTTTTATCCGGCGGCAATTTTCACGGCCAGCCCCTGGCCCTGGCCTGTGATTTTTTAGGCATTGCCATAGCCGAGCTGGCCAATATTTCCGAGCGGCGTATCGAACGCCTGGTGAACCCCTACCTGTCCGGTCTGCCGGCATTTCTGGTGGAGGACGGGGGGCTCAATTCCGGGTATATGATCGCCCAGTATGCGGCAGCAGCCCTGGTCTCTGAAAACAAGGTGCTGGCCCATCCCGCATCTGTGGATTCCATCCCCACGTCAGCCAACAAGGAAGACCATGTATCCATGGGCGCCATTGCCGCCAGAAAATGCAGGGATATCGTGGAAAACGCCGAAGATGTCATTGCCATCGAGCTTCTGTGCGGGGCCCAGGCCATTGACCTGTTCACCAATATAAAGGCAGGAAACGGCACCCTGGCAGCCTATAACACCATCCGGCAGCAGGTGGATTACATGAAAGAAGACCGGCTGTTGTCCACAGACATTGCCACGGTCAAACAGATGCTCAAAAACGGGGCCGTTGTCCGGGCTGTGGAAGCGGCAGTGGGCAAACTGTACTGATGCGGGAACCTGCAACCCGGGGACACCGCCGCATTTGATTTTTTAAACATGCGCCGGGGCGTAACCCACTAAAGCCGCACGAACTTCAGGCTGCCCCACAGCCCGATCTGTGCGCCCACGATGATCACCAGGCCCTGGATCCCGGGAATCTGTCTGCCTTTTTCCAGAATCGCGGGGATGTCATCTGCAGTGCTGACCTGGTTGGCCAGACCGGTGGCTGCCGCATCCGCCAGCATGCAGGATCGGGCCATGACCATGACCGCATCTGCTTTCCCAAAGCTTGTGGAATGCCCCACGGTGCCTGATGAGGTGCACACCCCGAAGGCGGTGTCCTGTCTGGGCACCTGTATGCCCGTGGTCATACTCAAAGGGGAGGTGCCGGCAAAAATGGTGAGCACGGTGTCGGTTTTCGAGCAGATAAAAATATCGCCCCCGTTTTCCACGATGACTTCGGACGAAAAGGACAGCAGGTGCTGCCCTGTATATTCGGCCACCGCCCCTGCCACCGCTGCCATGGGCCCTACCCGGGCGGCATCGGCTGCCTGGGCCATATCCCGGATGATCGGTGAGGCTGTGTCCGGGACCTGCATGGGCACAAGGGCGCGGGCAAATGCAGGATATTTTTGGATATGGTCTTCTATCAGTTTTCGGCACTGCTGCACCGCCTGGACAGCCTGTCCGGACAGATCGGTATCTGCCTGGATGTGCAGGTTGGTTTCCTGGACCGTGATTTCAAAGCAGGTCAGCCCTTTTTTTTTCTGCTGCTGCCGGTAAATCAATCGGTCTTCAAACATGGTCCACCGGGGTCGGCCGCAAATGGGCAGGTGCCTGGCGGATAAAATAGGAATCAGTCATGCCGGAGATGAAATCACGCACCATCTGCACAGGTGAATGGGTCTGGCAGTAGGTATCGGACATGTCCGACAGAAACCGGGTAAAAATCGCAGATGAGCGGTTTTCTTTTTCCAGATCATCCAGGTATTGGTAAAATAAATGTTCATATATGGTTCTGATGGATCCCAGATGCTGTTTGATGGCCGGATTTTTGTATATATGGCTGTAATTGAAATCTTTGAGTGCTTCCAGGGCCTGGCTGGTTTCTCTGGAAAATCCCACAAAAGGCCGGTCAAGGCTGTTCGCGATGAGATCGGTCACCAGGGTGAACACAATGGTGCCGTTGGTGGTGCCCAGTGTTGTGCGGCACACATCCGGGATCTGGCCGCGTTTTACCAGTCCCAGGCGGATGCCGTCCTCCAGGTCCCGGCCGATGTAGCTGATGGTGTCGGCCATGCGCACCACGCACCCCTCCAGGGTCATGGGAGGAAAGCCTGCCTGTTCTTCTTTGTGAAACAGGTTGATCATCTGGTCCAGATCGGCAAAGGTCCGCTGTTCCCGGGGGGCCAGCTGCCGGATATGGGTTTCCCCGTCATGGCACAAAATGGCATCCAGGGTCTGGAGACTCAGGTTCCATCCGCTGCCTTTGCGTTCAATTTTATCCAGAAACTGGAGGCTCTGGACATTGTGGTGGAAATATCCGGCACCGCCGGCATGGGTCAATGTGGATAAAAACCGCTCCCCGTCATGGCCGAAGGGGGGGTGGCCGATGTCATGGCCCAGGCTGGCCGCCTCGATCAGGTCCTGGTTAAGGCCCAGGTACCGGCCAATGGTTCTGGCCACCCGGGACAGCAGCTGCACATGCAGCACCCGGTGGGTGAGGTGGTCGTTTTGGATCAGGGAAAACACCTGGGTTTTGTCAATGTACCGGGTAAAGGCCAGGGAGTTGAGTATCCGGTCCGCATCCTGGCTGAAGGCCTGGCGGTATTCATTGTGTGCCCGTTTTTCCGGATGCCGCCGCACAGCAGACCCGGAAAGACAGGCCAGGGAGTGCAATGTCTTCTGCTCCCTCTGGTTCAGAAGATGCTGCAGATCCCTGGCTTTTTTCAGGCGGTCATCCACAAAGCAATCCCTGTCATCTGAATTCAGGCAGTTAAAAGGGGCGGACATCAGTTTCTGTTTTTTTTAACAGAAACTGAGGAGTAAAGCACTGCCAACAGCTAACAGCTAACAGCTAAAAGCTAAAAGCTAACAGCTAAAAGCTAACAGCTAACAGCTAACAGCTAACAGCTAAAAGCTTTCATCTACAGCTGTTTGACGATGTTGTCCACCACCTTGTCAAAGGCCCTGGTAAACGGGGTCTCTTTGTCCTGGAACATGAGGGGAACCCCCTGGTCTCCGGATGCCACCACGTCGGTGTCAAAGGGGATGGATCCCAGAAAGGTAAGCCCCTGTTCCCTGGCGGTTTTTTCGCCGCCCCCGTGCATGAACAGATCAATGGGTTCATTGCAGTGGGGACAGGTGAATCCGGACATGTTTTCCACTATCCCCAGGGTTTTGAGCCTGACGGTCTTGCAGAATGAAATGGATTTTCTGATATCGGCCAGGGCCACTTCCTGGGGGGTGGTCACAATCACGCCCAGGGCCTCGGGAATGGTCTGGACAACGGTGAGGGGTTCGTCGCCGGTGCCGGGCGGGGCATCGATGATCAGAAAATCCAGATCGCCCCAGTCCACCATGCCCACAAACTGCTGGATCATGCCGGCCTTGGCAGGTCCCCGCCAGATGATGGCCTGGTCCTTGTCCTGCATCAAAGCCTGCACAGACACCACCTTGAGGTTGTCATTGACCTGTTTGGGAAGAAGGCGCTGCTGGTCAGGGGTGATGTCCAGCAGTTCGGTGAGTCCCAGCATCTGTGCAATGGAGGGTCCGTGCACATCCACATCCATGAGCCCGGTCTTGTATCCTTTTTTGGACAGCACCGCTGCCAGGTTGGCGGATACACTGCTTTTGCCTACGCCGCCCTTTCCTGAGAGCACGAAAATCTTATGTTTGATTCTGGCCAGAGATGTTTTGATCATGGCCTGCTGTTCCTGTTGTTTTGCGGCCATGTCATTTCCCTGGGAGGATGGACATCCCTGGGGATTTTTGGCCTTGTCTACACTGTCATGAATCATTGTATTGTGTATCTCCTTTTGAGAAGTGCATGGTTGGTATAACAATTGTGGGTGAAACCACACCCTATTATTGTCATGATCCGGTTTGTGTCAACCGGAAAACCGATTCTTTAACCGGTATGTTGGGCCAGAACCGGGTGATGCGGATATGGGCTTTGAGAAGTTTTCCACTGAAGATGGTCATGTGGACCGGAATGGTATAGGCCCCCATGGTGTCAAAGGCATGAAAAACGATTTCATACCGGGCCGCCCCTTCTTTGTCCAGCAGCCGCAGAACCTGTATGGTATCGTCTTCCTCCAGAATCAGCTCCTGGGAAAGAGAACTGAATTTTCTGCCCAGCCGGATGTGAAACAGGTCATGGGACACAAACCAGGCATCATCAAATTTTTGAACAGGGATCTGCCCCAGCAGCAGGGTGATCAGATCAGACAGCCGCACCGGCACCTGGGTGTAGGGTTCCAGATCCGGGTCATCTGATGCCGGGGTATGGGGTTTGTGCCGGCCGGTATGGGATATGAAGGTCACCTGGCTGCCGTCTGCCACCACGGTTTCCACAGGATGCCCGGAGACAGTAAAGGTCATGCGCACCCGGTCCGGGGCCCGGGCAGCCCAGGCGATCTGGTAGGTCTGCACCCCGGTTGATGTTTCCAGGCGCACCCTTGCGGTCCCTTTGCTGGAGGTAATCTCCTGGTTCCAGGCCTGTAACCGGGCGGCAGACTGCCATGCCGCCCGGTCCAGACCAGGATCGGTCTGCGGCCTTGGCATGGCGCATCCGGCAACACAGACCGCGCAAATCAGGGGCATGAAAAACAGGGTGTAAACAGGTTTCATTCCATGGACTGCCTGGTTTCCGGGATAGCAGGGACAATGCCCTGCTGTTCAAGTTTTTTGATTTTTGTCTTCAGCTCCTGCACCAGATCCGTATCATCTTTTTTGGCATTAACCACGGCCTTGTGATACACTGTCAGGGCTTTGGACAATTGGCCGGTTTCCACATAGGCATCTGCCAGGTGACTGGCGATAATGGTTTCATACCCGGTCATGTCTGCAGCCTTTTTCAGATAAAAGACCGCTTTTTCATATTCTTTTTGTTTAAAATAAACCCAGCCCAGGCTGTCGGTGATATAGGCGTCATCCGGTTTGATTTTCAACGCTTTTTTGATCAGGGTCTGGGCCTTGTCCAGATGGATGCCCAGATCAGCATAGGTATACCCCAGATAATTGAGGGCAGATGCATCATCCGGATCAAGGGCGATGATTTTTTTCATGGTGGCAATGCATGCATCCTTTTGCCCTGCCTTGTCCTGGAGCGCACCCAGCCGGAACAGCAAAGAGGTGTTTTCCGGGGCATCTGACAACCCTTTGGCCAGCAGGTCCATGGCTTTTTCCAGGCGGCCCTGCTGCTCATAAAACGCAGCAAGATAGGAAATGATATCAATATCTTCGGGGTTGTTTTTGTGGTGGTCCTCAAGAAAAGCCACCGCTTTTTCCTCTTTTCCTGTTTCCCGGTATAAAAATCCAATGGTCAAAAGGGTTTTTTTGTACTGGGGGTGGGCAGGTGACACCTTGAGATAGTGCTGGATGGCCTGCTCCGGATTTTTGCTGGATTCATAGGCCATGCCCAGGAAAAAATTGAGATTGTCATTGTCCGGAGCGGCCTTGCGCATTTCAGAAAAAACAATGACAGCATCTTCATACCGTTTTTGAGAAATAAAGGTGTCCACTGCTGTCATCACCAGCCGGGAGTTGGCTGATGCCTGCTCTCCAAGTTCATTGAACAGGTAGGCAGCCTTGTCGGTTTGTCCTGTTTTGTGGTAGATCAGTGCTGTTTCCAGCAGTGCCCGGGTATTTTCCGGCTCAATCTCCAGAATTTCTTCATACACAGCCAGAATTTTTTCATAATCAACATCATCTTTTTGCTGTCGGAGAATCTCTATGAGCCTGAAGCGGGGCTCCACCAGGTCCGGTTCCAGCTCTATGGTTTTTAAAAACGCCTGTTCTGCCGCAGCATAATTTTCAGAAAGCAGATGGGCTTCCCCCAGATAGAAATGGGCCACATAATAGCCGGGCAGGTGGGACACCATCCGGGAAAACAATGCCAGGGCCCGGGCATACTGCTGGTCTTTCATGAAAATTCTGCCAAGGCGCAGATAGGTTTCCTTGTCTTTGGGATTCAGTTCCAGTATCTGGTGCAGCAAAGACAGCAGCCGGGTTTGTTCCATGCTGTCTTTTTTCAGGTGCACCAGCATGAGCAGGTTTTCCACGTCATCTGGATCACGCTCTGCCAGTGCCTCTGCCAGTGCCATTGCTTTTTCTTTTTGGCCTGTTTCAAGTGCCAGCCGGATCTGGTCCCGCCGCAAAAGTGCGGCATCCGGATCCTGGGCAATGGCTTTTTCAAGAAGGGCTGCAGCATGATCCAGCTGATCCTGCTGATGTGCCACCAGATATGTCAGATAATAATAGCGCGCAGAAAAGGACATTTCAGATTCAGGTGCCCCGTCAGGCACTGCATCTGCCGGTGCATGGGTTACAGGTTCCGGGCTGATCCGGTTGCATCCGGAAAAGCACAAAACTGCTGCCAGTATGCAGATGTGGACAATCAATTTTATCATGTGGCGGGCTGCTGTTTGTTTTGTCATTTTTATTGGCTGTGATCATACATGTCGAAATCGGGCATGTCTTTTTTAAAGAAGGTTTTCATTTTTTTCAAAATATTGTTTTCAATCTGCCGTACCCGCTCTCTGGATATATTGTATTCTTCACCGATCTCCTGGAGGGTCTGGGGAGAATCGGAAAAAATCCGGCGTTCAAAGATTACCAGTTCCCTGTCATTGAGGGTGGTTTTAAAATCCTTGACCTTGGTGTGCAGAATGTCTTCAATTTCTTTTTTTGCCATCTGGTCTTCAGAGGAATCTGATTCAGTATTGATGAATTCGATGCGCTCGGTATTGGAATCGTTTTTTAAGGGTTCGTCCAGAGACAGATCCCAGTTGGCCAGGCGCTGGTCCATGTCCATTACCTCTTTTTCAGATACCCCCAGGCGTTCAGATAAAAGTTTGGGCTTGGGATCAAATCCCTGCTCAATGAGCAGCTGTTTTTCTTTTTTCAAACGGAAAAATAATTTCCGCTGGCCCTGGGTGGTGCCGATCTTGACCATGCGCCAGTTATCCATGATGAACTTGAGGATGTAGGCCTTGATCCAGAACGAGGCATAATAGGAGAATTTTACATTTTTATAAGGATTGAACTTCTTAACTGCCTGAACAAGGCCGATGTTGCCTTCCTGGATCAGATCCAGCAGGTTCTGCATCCATATCCGCTGGAATTCCAGGGCGATTTTCACCACCAGCCGCAGATTGGAGGTGGTCATGATATAGGCGGCTTCCTGATCGCCTTCCTCCTGGATGCGCATGCCCAGCTCGATTTCTTCCTCCCGGTTCAGCAGTTTGTACCGGTTGATCTCATTGAGATAGCTCTGGATGGGATCTGATTTTACCAGGGCCTTTGAATTGGAAGTCCTGGCTTTTGGCACCGGCAGCAGAAAATCATTTTTGGTTAACCGTTTTTTATCTGTACCGGAATAGCGCTGGTCTATGTCGTTTTTCATTCAATAAGCCTTCAGCAAAGAAAATAATGTATAAAAAATAATTATATCATTATCCTGGTGTGTATTAAAGGAATAATTTTTTCAAAACCCTGAATGCCTGATATTTTTTGCTGGACTTTTTGGGAACTTTCTGTTAAAAAGTCCATCTGTTGCGCCTGTAGCTCAGCTGGATAGAGCAACGGACTTCTAATCCGTAGGCCACAGGTTCGAATCCTGTCAGGCGCGCCAATAATTTCAAAGGTTTTCAGCTTTCTGGGTTGAAAACTTTTTTTGTTTTTTCTGTTTTAGCCCCCACATAGCCCCCATTTTTTTCTCCCTGTAGGTTAAAAAATCTTTTAAGAACCCCAATTTTTTATTATATCGGTTCCAGATTGATTTTCAAACGACAGCCAACCGCCTTGGCATATTTACGTAATGTTTCAATGGAAGGTGAATGTCTTTGGCTTCCGCCACCGGATTCAATTCTTGCTACAGCGGGGGCTTTTGTGTTCATGGCCCTGGCAACGTCTTCTTGTGTCATCCCTGCTTTTTTTCTGGCCTTAAGTAATTCATCCAGCAATGCAAATTCGTCTTCAAGGGCATCATATTCAGCCATGAAAGCAGGATTTTTTTTCCATTTTTCTATCATCTTGTTATGTTCGTTCATCTCTAACCTCCTTGAGCCTCTGCCGGGCTATTTCAAGATCATTTTTGGGAGTCTTCTGGGATTTTTTTATAAACGCGTGCAAAATCAAGATTTCGTTTTCAACCAAAGCACAAAAGAACGCACGGCCTATTCCCTCTTTCCCTCTTGCACGGATTTCAAAAAGTCCCTGGCCCATTGACCTGGTGAAGGGCATGCCAAGGTTTGGCCCGTAAATCTGCATTTTTTCGGTAATTCTTGCATAGTACGCCCTGATTCCAGGCGGCCATTGATCAATCCTGTATCTGACCTTTTCGCTATAATATTGGATTTTCCATTCCATAATGATATATAACATATTTGTTAAGTTTGTCAATTGATCCCGCTAACCCAGATTCACACTATTGATATCGGCATCGGCTTTCTTGTTGAATACGTTTTCCATAATTTCTGCGGCCCGTTTGTTCCGATCGGGTGCAAGGTGGGCATACTGTTCTGTCATGGCAAGGGTGGCATGGCCTAAAAGTTCTTTTACCAAGTCATAAAGGCTTATGCCTTCCATAACCAACCATGACGCGAAGGTGTGGCGCAGGGTGTGGAATGTTACCCGCTGCGACCGGTCGTCAATGCCTTCATTTAGCCC
>DATFKQ010000040.1:0-2027 GCA_035268565.1 Desulfotignum sp.
CTGAAGAAAATGGACCGGCGCAAACGGGTGTTCATCATTTACAGAGATATCCGGTCCTATGGTTTCAGAGAAGATCTGTACAAGGAAGCCAGGGAACTGGGGGTGCTGTTCATCCGGTATGACCTGGAGGAACTGCCGAAACTGAAGAAAAACGGAGAGGGCAATCTGGTGCTCAAAGTCATGGACCCGGTCCTCCAGATGGAGGTGAAGATCAATCCGGATCTGGTGGTGCTGGCCTCCGGTGTGGTACCGGGGAACAACAAGGCCCTGTTTGAAAAATTCAAGGTGCCGGTGAACAGCGACGGTTTCCTGGTGGAGGCCCATGCCAAGCTGCGGCCGGTGGATTTTTCCTCGGACGGCCTGTTTGTGGCAGGACTGGCCCATTATCCCAAACCCGTGTAAGAAAGCATTGCCAAGGCAAGGGCGGCAGTAGCCCGGGCCATGACCATTCTGTCCAAAGATTCCCTCATGGTGGGGGGGATCGTGGCCACTGTGGAAAAGGAAAAGTGCGCCGTGTGCCTCACCTGTGTGCGCACCTGTCCCTATGGGATTCCTTTTATCCATGAGGAGGGGTATGCCCAGATCGAGGCATTTGAATGCCATGGCTGCGGTGCCTGTGTGGCGGAATGTCCGGGCAAGGCCATCACCCTGAACCATTTTACCGACCGGCAGCTCATTGCCAAAACCGATGCCCTGTTTGAAAAAACCCTGGAGACCGAGGAGGCGGCATCATGAAAACAGACCAGCAAGCCGTTGGCAGCACCAGCCAGGAACGGGAAAGGAAAACCATGAACAGCCAGATGTTTGAACCCAGGATCATTGCATTCTGCTGCCAGTACTGAGCGTACGCTGCAGGGGACCTGGCAGGTTCCATGAGACTGTCCTATCCGGCTGACATTAAAATTATCCAGGTGCCGTGCACCGGGCGGGTGGATATCATCCACCTGCTCAACGCCCTGGAAGACGGGGCGGACGGGGTATATGTGGCAGGATGCCTGGAAGGGGAATGCCATTACCTGGAAGGCAATTACAAGGCCAGGCGCAAGGTGGACTACGTGAAAAAAACCCTTAAGGAACTGGGCATAGAACCGGAGCGGGTGGCCATGTACAATCTGTCATCCGCCCAGGGGGCGCGGTTTGCCGAAATCGCCAATGAGATGGTACAGCAGATCACAGACCTGGGCCCCACCCCGGTCCGGTAAACTGGAAAACCAGCCCGGCCGGGCAGACAATCTGTCAGCGGCCGGGCCCAAACATAGAGGTGACACATGATAGTTGCAGATCGCAAGTCTCTGGATGAAATACTGGGGATGGTGGCAGACAAGGACAAGATCCTCATCCTCGGATGTAAAGGGTGTGTGACGGTGTGTAATGTGGGCGGACTCAAGGAGGCGGAGGTCCTGGCCGCTTCTGTGAAGATCGCCCGGAAAAAAGAGGGCCGGCCCGTGGAGATCGATACCCGGGCCCTGGAGCGCCAGTGTGACAATGAATATGTGTCCCAGCTGGCAGACCAGGTGGCAGACTACCAGGCGGTGGTGTCCATGGCCTGCGGCGTAGGACCCCAGTTTCTGTCGGAAATGTACCCGGACCAGGTGTTTTTTCCGGCTGTGAACACCACTTTTTTCGGCGGTGCTGTCCAGCACGGGGTGTGGGAGGAGCGCTGTGCCGGATGCGGCACCTGCGGCATCCATCTGTTTGGGGGGCTGTGCCCTGTTGCCAGGTGCGCCAAAAGCCTGCTCCACGGGCCCTGCGGCGGATCATCCAACGGCATCTGCGAGGTGCACAAGGACACAGCGTGCATCTGGGATGCCATTGTGCAAAAGAAGATGGAAACCGGGCACCTGGAGGATCTGGTGGGGGTGAAACCCTTTAAAGACTGGCGCACGGCCAGGGACGGCGGACCCCGGCGCAGTATCAGGGAAGAACTGGTCAAGGGAAACATATAAAAGGAGACAGATGCCATGACAGAATACAAATCAGGCAGCAATCTTGAAAAAGTCCTGACAGCCGGTCATTTTGCCTTTACC
>DATFKQ010000041.1:0-6652 GCA_035268565.1 Desulfotignum sp.
CAACGAGCTGCGGGATTTTTCAAAGCTGGAAGACAAGTGCGGAATCTGTGAATACAAACAGGTGTGCGGCGGATGCCGGGCCAGGGCCTATGAAGCCACCGGCAGTTATCTGGCGGAAGAACCTTTGTGTTCCTATCAGCCACGCTCTTAGCTTTTAGCTTTTAGCTGTTAGCTGTTAGCTGTTAGCTTTTAGCTTTTAGCTGTTAGCTTTTAGATGTTAGCTAAAAATCTAACGGGAAATCCTTAACCCGGGTGGCCCTCCTTATTTTCTTGTTTTTTTAACAGAAACTGAGAAGTAAGGCACTAATCATTTTTTAAATAAAAAAACAACCCCAAATCACCGTTGTGCATTTTTTTCGGAAAAAGAAGGACTAAAAACTAACAGCTAATAGCTAACCGCTAACCGCTAACCGCTAAAAGCTAACAGCATTCAACACCAGGGTGATGGGTCTGTCCTCTTCTGTGCTGCCTTTGAACCGCACCGGTCCCGGCTTGCGGAAATGGTCTTCTCCTGCATCTGCTGCCAGCCATTTCTGACGGCAGGCTTTAAAAACCTGGAAGGCATTGGAAGAAAGATCAACCATACTTTTTTCCATAACCAGTTCCAGCCGGCCTTTGCGTTCTTCCAGGTGCATGAGCCTGGCAAGGGGAATGCCCATGGCTTCCCAGTTTTCAAATGGCTGTTCCAGGTTTTTGATGGCCGCCATCTGGCCGGTGGCCCTGCCGGCAATAAGGTGAAACGCTGTCAATCCCAGATTATAGGTATAATGGCAGTCAAAGGCAGTGGGGTCCCCTCCCCTTCCGTCATATCCGAAAAAATGGGTCTGGGTTCTAAAACGGGGTTCAGACCGGCGAAAAATCTCTGTAACCGGACCTGGAATTTCATCTTCCGGGTTCATCAGACCGGCACCAGCCAGTGCCTGTCTCAAAGTTTTTAAAGAAATAATTTTTGGTTTTACCAGCAGAAACGGCGCAGCCGGGTCTGTGAACAAAACCGGGGCATACATATCCGGGTCCATATTCCTGGACGTCATGAACGCGTGGTAATACGCGTATTCAATGCCTACCTTATACTCCCCTTTCTCTTTTAATACCCCCAGATAATCTGTGACCATGTCCATGATGATTTTTTCTGTTTTCACCTGGGAAAATTGAAAATTGCCGTGGAGGTCACGTTCCTTTAACAGACCTTCCTGAAAAAAGTCGGGAAGCTGGTTAAAAAGTTCATCATCGCGCTGGTTCCATATGGGAAAACCGTTCCTGTCCAGCATGCCTGTGCTGATACGCCGCAGAAAGTCCAGTTTTTCGTTCAAGGAGGGAAAGGACCGGTGAAAATCCAGGTCATGGATTTTGTTAAAATCAGCGATGATCTTATTGAGTTTGATGATGAACACCTGGATTTCATTGATGGATTCCAGAATGCCTTCCGGGATGATCATCACCCCGTAATTTTTGCCGAATGCCGCCCTGCGCACAATGGCATCACAGATAATCCGGGACAGATGGCGCAGGGTGATGCCATAGGCGGTATAGTCGATTTCCCCTTTTTGACCGGCTTTTTCCAGGCGCTCCTTATCCACATATTCAGCCAGTTCCTCTCCAATGAACGCCAGGTTGGCATGGGTCTGAAGCACTGCTTCCAGGGTCAGGTGGCTGGCCACCCGGCCCATGACCTTGCAGACATGCCAGTATTTCACATCTGAGGCCGCATCTGAGGCCAGGTTGCTGATGTTCTGGGAAAAGGCCCGGGCAGCTGAATGGAATCCAAAGGATGCAGCCAGCAGTTTTGTGCCGTCATCACTTGATACCTGGATATCACCGTCAATGGTTTTGGGAACCCCGATAACGCTGATGCCGGCAGATATGAAGTGCTGGGCCAGAAATGCGGCATTGGTGTTGGAATCATCACCGCCGATGATCACCAGACCTTCCAGGCCCAGATCCTGGCAGGTCTTCAGGGCCTGATCCATTTTCTTTGCAGTGTCAATTTTGGTCCTGCCGGTTTTGATCATGGAAAATCCGCCCATGTTCCGGTGGGCATCCACCATGTGTTTGGTTATTTCCACATACCGGGACTCCAGAAGTCCGTCTGATCCCAGGATAAAGCCGAACAGCCTGGATTCAGGATTACAGGCCTTGAGTTCGTCAAACAGTCCGGCAATGACATTATGGCCCCCTGGTGCAGGGCCTCCGGAAAACGCCACGCCTATACGCCTTTTTTTAAAAAATGCCTTTTTTTCCGCCGGAGTGATATCTTTTTTTCTTACCACCTTCTGTACAGAATTTTTAATGATATCCGGCAGAAGGATTTCTGCTTCTTTATTTGCGGCAAACCTGAATTGTGTCTGGTCAGATAACCTGGTATATCCGGCATCAAAAATTTTTATGCGGTCAGGAACAAAGCGTTGTCTTTCCAGGGTTTCCGGATTATTGTTTGTAACCACCCTGGCTGCTGCCGGATGATCCAGAATACGGCTGTGCACGTCTTGAGAGCCCATCAACACCTCTGTCTTTTATGATTTGATGCAGGTATTACCAAAGAATCAATAGATCTGCACCTGGTTCCGTCCGTTTTCCTTTGCCTTATACACCGCGACATCTGCTCTTTCAAATACGTTCTGGTGGGTAGTTTCCCCTGGTTTTACCTGGGAGATCCCGATACTCACGGTTATGCGGACAGTTTCCTGTTTGTATAAAAACTCAATTTTTTCAATGGTCTGCCGAATTTTTTCTGCAACATTTCTGGCACCAGTTTCATCGGTCTCCGGCATGATCACAGTGAATTCTTCTCCGCCGTAGCGGGCCAGCATATCATTTGCGCGCAGCAGCGGAAGGGTCCGTTGAATTATTTCTTTCAGGCAGCGGTCGCCAATGCTGTGGCCGAACCTGTCATTGATGGTCTTGAACTTATCCGCATCAATAATCAATAGAGAAAAAATGGTGCCATACCGCTTGAACCGTTCCATTTCCTCAGTGATTTTTTTGTTATAGGCACGGCGGTTATAGGCCCCGGTCAACTGGTCCAGGTTAAGTTTTTTCTCCAGTGCTTCAGAATACCGGGTGGCTGCATCCAGTTCCTGTCGCAATTTTGCAAACCCTGTCTTGAACATATACTGATTTTTTTCCACCTCTTCCCGGATGGCCTGATCTGTCATCTGCTTTCTGGAAAGGGCATTCTCAATGGAAGCCAGACGCTGGGAAACCTGACGCTTTAAATCCTCCAGGCTCTCTGTCACATCTGCAGATGTCTGCAACTGGTTCATTTCATAATGTAATACTGTTTCAAATCCTTTATTGGATGCAACCATTGCATGGGTATGTTCATAGGAATCAGCCAGTTTGGTTTCAATTTCCAGAATTTTGCCCACGATTTCCCGGATAAAAACAGTGATTTTTTCCCGCTCCCGGGTGGTGTCGGAAATATATACAAAAACAAGGCTGAAAATACTTTCCCGTATTTCGGAAATATCACTGACGTTACCGGCCTTTGTCAGCATCTCCAGGATATTGTCCAGACGGGGACCATATTTTTTTTCCAGAACAGATCTCAGTTTGTTGAGTGTTTCGTGGTAATCTTCTTTAAACTTGCTAATGAAGTTGTCCCCGGAAGGTTTTAAAAAAGAAGCCAGCATACCTTTTTTCTTTTGCACAGGCACAGGCCCGATATCATCCTGAATAACAGCGGTTTTCACCTGCTCGAACACATAGGCCATTTTTTCAGGAGAGGCCCCTTTTTTAAAAGCCTGACCCAGATTTTGACAGGCCTTTGAAAAAGCAGTGTCCCCGGTTCCCACCACATCCAGAATCATGGGCATGTATCTGCTGTACATCCGGTCGGTCCGCTCCAGTCGCTCCTCAAGGGCATCGAGCTCCTTGATCAAACCATCTTTCTGGGAATACAGTTTTTTGATCTGTTCCTGCAGCAGCGCATTTTTTTCATCTGGGGGTATTTTCATAACACAGTCCTGTTTATGGGTTTGGCTGCCCTATAATTTAGCGGTCTGTCCATGGAAAGTAAAGGTTTTATGAGTACCGGGCTGCACCGATCTGCGCAAAACCCAACACATGTCTGGGGCGCATTGGTTTCTGGGCTTGATTTGGTCTATGAAAAATTGTAAAACAAGCCATATACAGAACCAAATCCCAACAAACCAATGCCAAAGGAGACAGACGGTTGGCTTTTACCTTGTTTAAAAAAAAAGAAAAAGAAAAAACATCTTCTGAAACCGGAATTTTCAACCGGTTAAAAACCGGTCTGAGCAAAACCCGGAAGGTTTTGAATACCGATATCAACGTGTTGTTCAAATCCACCAGGGAAATCGATGACACGTTGTTCGAAGAACTGGAAGAACGGCTGATCACATCTGACTTGGGTATGGACGTCACCATGGACATGATGCATCGGATCAAAAAACGCGCCGGCCGCCTGTCCAGTGCAGACCAGTTGAAAACCGTACTCAAAGAAGAATTGACTGCCCTGTTTCCTGAAATCCCGGACCAGGAGACATCCGCTGCTGCAAAGACCAAACCCCGGGTGATCATGGTGGTGGGGGTCAATGGCACGGGCAAGACCACCACCCTGGGCAAAATTGCCGCCCGTTTCACCAGCCAGGATAAAAAAGTGCTCATTGCCGCTGCCGACACCTTCAGGGCAGCGGCAATTGAACAGGTTGAAATATGGGCTGAAAGGGCCAACGCGTCCATTGTCCGCCACAAACAGGGGGCAGACCCGGCAGCAGTGGCCTATGATGCAGTGGAAGCAGCCATGGCAAGAAATATGGATGTGCTGCTCATTGACACGGCCGGCCGTCTTCATACCCAGAAGAACCTTATGGAAGAATTAAAAAAAATCAAGCGCACCGTGGCCGGAAAAATGCCCCAGGCCCCCCATGAGGTGCTTATGGTGCTGGATGCCACCACCGGCCAGAATGCCATATCCCAGGCAAAAATCTTTCATGAGGCAGTGCATCTGACGCAGCTGGCAGTAACCAAGCTGGACGGCACAGCCAAGGGCGGCATTGTGGCTGCGGTTGCCAGCACCATGAACCTGCCCATCCGCTATATAGGTGTGGGAGAAAGTCTGGAGGATCTCCAGGCATTCGACCCGGTCCGGTTTGTCAATGCATTGTTTGATTAAAAAGGAACCGTTTTGTTTGGCATTGAAAATTACGCCGGGTTTGTGGCAGCCGCCATTATTTTAAATCTCACCCCGGGGGCCGACACCCTGTATATCTTAACCCGGAGCATTGCCCAGGGCAGCCGGGCCGGACTGATGTCCGTGGCCGGCATCATGTCCGGATGTGTGGTCCATGTTCTGGCTGCAGCCTTTGGCCTGTCGTTGATCCTGTCCACATCTGCAGTGGCTTTTTTTCTTGTAAAATGGGCCGGGGCCCTTTATCTGATTTTTTTGGGAATCAAGGCGCTGACCAGCAGCACGCCGGCATTTGAAGCCAGGGTCAGCCGGTTTACGCACAAAGATCTGTTCACCATCTACAAACAGGGGGTGATCACCAATGTGCTCAATCCCAAGGTGGCCCTGTTTTTTTTATCTTTTCTGCCCCAGTTCATAGATCCGGCACATGCCAGAGGCCCCCTGCCTTTTTTGCTGCTGGGAGGGACATTCCTTTTTACCGGCACCATCTGGTGTCTGATTTTAACCCGGACCGCAACCCGCATGACCCTTACTTTCCGGGAAAATGCCCGGATCGGTATATGGATGCAGAAATTATCCGGGATCATTTTTATCGCCTTCGGCCTGAAGCTGGCTCTGGATACCAGATGAAATATGACTGAAGTTTATGTAATCTTTTCCTGAATTTACTTGTCCTGCCTGTGCTCGCTCAGGCGTGGGCCTCTTAAAATTTTCTATAACGCACTGTTGAAAAATTTCTGGCGCAGGCGCTCAAAATGGATTTTAATCCGGTTCCGCCTTACCGCACCAAACTGTTTTGTGTTTCCGGTAACAATCAAATCCGACAACTCATCAATTTCATCTGACATGCTCCGGACTTCTTCGTTCCAGTCTCCTTTGTCCATAACCACGTACCACAACCGAAAACTCTGGGTGTACAGCCGTTCGGTGACCTCTTTCAGTACAGGATTGCCTGCTGCATCATGGATGATGTCTCTGATGGCAAAATCCACTGCTGCCAGTGCTTTGCGATTTTTATTGTCAAACAGGGCATCACATTCTTTTTTAAGCTCCTGGAAAATATCCAGATGATTCCCGTTCATCTGGTCACCGGCAAGCTGGCTTTCAAAGGGTTCACACTCAAAGCGCACCTGGAATACATTCATTATTTTGCTGAATTCAATTTCGGTCACCATACTGCCGGTTCTGGGTATTATCCTGACAAGCTGCTCCCATTCCAGACGGTTGAGCACATCCCGCACCGGGGACCGGCTGATGCCGAATTCCTCTCCCAGGACTTTTTCGTTGAGAATCTGTCCGGGGGGATATTCCATGTACAGAATGCGGTCCCGCATAATCTCGTAGATCGTGTTGTTCATAATTTTTTCGCTTTTCATACTCCCTGGTAATACCGTATCACCTAAGTTTTGTGCGTTAATTAAAAAATTTTCTAAGAAAACACAATAAAAAAAGCTTGACATAAATTTTCCCTCACTGGTATACCATTAACAGGACCATTAA
>DATFKQ010000042.1:0-25751 GCA_035268565.1 Desulfotignum sp.
CCGGGTATCTGTGGTTTCCGGCTGCATTTTTTTTGCCGCAAGGGAGGTGTTTTCCTGTTTGTCCGGGATCTGCTTTACTGCCGGGGCCTGCATATCATCCGGTTTGACAGGTGCGTTAAGTGCCTCATAATAATGCAGCGCAATTTTCTTTTCCAAAGATTCACGGTTTTCGGTCTTCTGTGTTTTTTGGACCATGGCCTGGAGCCGTTCCTGAAAACTGCGGGTTTCAAAAGTTATGGGTGCAGTGCCCCGGCCCACCATGATCCCCAGCAAAAACATCCATGCACCGATAAATATGTAAATGGTATATTTTATGGCCCCCTTAAAGGACATGGTCACATTCTTTCAGGCGCAGACACCCCTAAAAGTGCAAGTCCGTTGCGGATCACTTTTTTCACGGCCAGTACCAGACTGAGCCGGGCTTTGGACAGCGCAATATCTGCGGTGATCACCTTATGCCGGTTGTAATAGGCATGAAACGCAGAAGCCAGGGACATCAGATAGGTGAAAATCACATGGGGATGGCAGGTGGCAGCACTTTTTTCCACCTGTTCAGGAAAGCCTGCCAGGATTTTGATCAGGTTGATCTCTTCCGGTTCCACAAGATGCGACAGATTTTTGCCCCGGTCAAAATCGTTGTCATCCACCAGGTTCTGATCCAAAGCCTTGGACAAAATACCTGCAATGCGTGCATGGACATACTGGACATAGTAGACCGGGTTATCACTGCTTTTCTGCTTTGCCACTTCCAGGTCAAAATCCAGGCCCGAGTCATAGCTCCGGCTTAAGAACATGAACCGTGCCGCATCTTTTCCCACCTCATCCACAATGTCTTTCAGGGTGACAAATTCTCCGGCCCGGGTGGACATCTGTACAGGATTTCCCGCCCGCAGCAGGTTCACCAGCTGCACCAGAATGACCTGGAACTGGTCCCGGCTTTTGCCCAGGGCCACCACAGAGGCAGCCATGCGGTTGATATACCCGTGGTGGTCCGCCCCCCACACATCAATAACCCGGTGAAATCCGCGTTCAAATTTCTCCTGGTGATAGGCAATGTCCGAGGCAAAATAGGTGGTCATTTTATTGCTTCTCTTCACCACCCGGTCTTTTTCATCCCCGAAATCTTTGGTCCTGAACCACAAAGCCCCGTCCTTTTCATACACCAGGCCTTTTTCCTGAAGATCTGTCAGGGTGTCTGCAAGCCGGCCGGAATCATACAGACTCTGTTCACTGAACCATTGGTCAAAGACCACGCCAAAGGCGGCCAGATCCCTGCGGATACCGTCCAGGATCTGATCTGCCGCATACCGGGCACACACGGCAATGGCTTTTTCCTCACTCTGGTTTACAAAATCCGGGCCCTCCCGTTCCAGGACCTGGCGGGCCAGATCTCTGATATATTCCCCCTTGTAACAGTCATCGGGAAAATCAACCCTGCGCCCGCAGATTTCCAGCAGCCTGAACCAGACAGACGTGCCCAGGGTTCTGATCTGCCGGCCGGAATCATTGATATAATATTCTTTGGAAACATTGAATCCGGCAAAAGCAAGAATATTTCCCACGGCGTCTCCCACAGCAGCGCCCCTGCCATGCCCCACATGCAGAGGACCGGTGGGATTGGCAGAGACAAATTCCACCTGGACCGGCTCTTTTCTGCCGAAATCTGAAGCCCCGTAACGGGTATCTTGATCAAGTATCTGGTCCACCACCGGGTGCCAGGCTGACGGCTGCAGGAAAAAATTTATAAATCCGGGCCCGGCCACTTCCACTTTTTCAATAAAGGATGCCTGGTCCATTGCTGCTACAACGGCCCGGGCAATTTCCCTGGGAGGCATTTTGTGAATGCCTGCCGACACCATGGCATAATTGGTGGACAAATCCCCCTGGGAAGCATGCCTGGGGGCCTCAATTTCCATTTCCGGCATCTGGTCGCAAGGCAGCATGCCGGTGTCGAACGCCTTTTTTGCGGCGGTCTGCACAATTTCTTTTACTAAATTTTTCATATGGTCCGGTGTGGCATCCGCCTTCTAATTTTCGTGTTCAGAGGTATCTTCCGGTGTAAACCGCGGGGTATCATCATCAGAGTCGATCTCTTTAATTTCATCTTCCTTGGAATCTCCATCTTCATCCAGGAGTGCATCCAGTTCGACATCTTCATCTTCCAGCGCAAATTCATCCTCTTCAGGCAGGGTTTCAGAGTCCTTGAACTCCACTATGACTTTTTCCCGGGTCGCATCCATGAAAAACTCTTTTGTTTCATCATGAAGCTTGACACACAGATCCCGGGTGGGAAAAAAAGACCTGCGCCGCAGCAGCCGGGTAAAAGGATCCAGCCCCTCTTTTGCAGCTGCAGCCATCCGGGCAAGATCATATTTTTCCTCGTGCAGGGGCATGACAACCCCGGGATCCACTTCACTGGATTCCAGCACCGTTAAAATATTGTCTTTCGCATTTTTTTCAAAACGAATTTTTTGTTTCATCAATTTGTCTCCTGTAAAAAGCATTGTCCTAAAACCCCTTAATATAGCGCAACCATTCCTGGTGTCAACAACAAGATGCCCCGTCAGAAATCCAAGATAGGTATTGACCTGTTTTACACAAGATGATATATATCTTTGGTTAAATTTTGGAGGAGTGGCCGAGCGGCTGAAGGCGGCGGTCTTGAAAACCGTTAAGTGTCAAAGCTTCGTGGGTTCGAATCCTACCTCCTCCGCCACAAAAAATTGTCACGGAGAAATGGCCGAGTGGCTGAAGGCGCTCGCCTGCTAAGCGAGTATGGGGGTAACACTCCATCGAGAGTTCGAATCTCTCTTTCTCCGCCACAGTCAAGGGTCTTCAGGTTTGCTCTGATCAAACCAAGGCCCTTTTTTGTCTGCAGGGTATGAATTTCGGTGTGGAAAACTCTTTTTTATGCAGATTTTAATAAGGAGTACACCTGCAGGGGGTTATCAATGCCTTTCAACAGCACCCTGCCCCTGTCATACACCGGCCACAGTCCGTCAATCAGGTCTCTGGTGGTCTGGTTTACCAGAATATCACCGCCTGTTGCATAATCTGACAGACGCGAGGCAATATTGGTCACAGCCCCGGATGCGGTAAAGGTCATGCGGGTGTCCAAAAGCCCCTTGAACCTGGTCATACCCACCAGTGCGGTACCCGAACTGATGCCCATGTTCACCTCCATGGGCCCTATGTCTGAAAACAGGTTTTCTCTGGAAATGGACTGGTTGACCGACCGGTTTCTGGCGGCGATTTCAAAGGCGGCTTTCACCGCATTCATGGCATTGGTTTTCGGGTCATGGTCCTTGAAGATAATCATGAATGCATCCCCGCTGGTTTCATTTATCTCCCCGTGGGACCGGTGGATGGGGTCCACAAAACTGGAAAACAGCTTTTCAATGATGGCGTTCACTTCCTGCTCAGACCTGCTGGCGCTCAGGGCAGTATACCCTTCCAGATCCAGAAAAAGCACACTGACCTGTTTTTGTTCTTTTTCCCGGGTCAGAAGATCCGGATTCCTGTCTGCCATCTGGCGCACCGAACCCGGAACAAAAGCAGACAGGTTTGCCAGGGTCTGGCTGATGCGGATTTTTTCTCTGGTTATTTCCCACTGTCTTTTGGCATTCAATATGATGGTACCCAGAATGCCGGCAAAATCCCGGATAAGATAAAAATCTTTGCGGGTATACTGCGTCATCGGCTGGATCACCACACTGATAATGGCCAGGATCCGGTCTTCCACAAACACGGGCATGGCATATTCCGGGCCGACTGCCACCCGGGTGCCGTCCGGTCTGACAACCGGCTCACTGTTGGAAACCACCACAGGATTTTTTTTACTGATGGCCCGCTGTACAGCCGGCCGGTTCCGTTTGCAGGACTGACAGTTTACAGGTCTTTCATACAAAGCGCACTGCAGGGGGCTTGTATACTGCTGTGCATCCGGGTCCAGCAGCAGAACACAGACCTCCATGGCACTGGGAATAAGATTGCGCAGCTCTTCGCGCACAGTTTCAATGATCTCACTGACCTCCATGAGCGGGGCGATCTTTTTGATCAGATCCTGCTGGACATGAAACCGCTCTTTGTAATAATGGTCCATTTTCCGCCTTTTAGTATTCACGGTTTGCCCTGTATCTTTTTGGTTTTAAAAATGCCAGGTCATTGTGCCTATCCAGATATCAATGCCGTCATTGGGTTCTTTTATGGAGGCATTGGAATAATGCATATACCCCAGCTTGATGTCAATGTGATTAATGATAACACCAAGACTGATGCGGTCTTCAAACTGAAGATTGGTGGAAAGATTTCTGCCGGCTATTTTGTAGTCATCAATATAAGCGGCCCCAATGCCGCCTTCCACATAGGGGGTAATTTTTTTGCCAAAACCAGTATTGAAATAATAGACAAATACCGGAGAAAGGGCTGCACCATGGGTTTTTTCTCCTGATTTCTCCCACAGATTATAGGACAGTTCAAAATAGCCGGACAAAACGCCTGCATTGGTGTCAAACCATTGGGCGGCAAATTTTTTTTGCACCCCCAGCCGGTAAATATCAATATTGTCACAGCTCTGCCCGTATCCTGCAGAAACACCATACCCCGAAGGGCCTGCCACAGCCCGGCTGCATACACATACCGTATTGAACACAAGCATCAGGCAAATTACGGGTAAAATCATTTTTTTCATCTGTTCTTTCCTTATCCTGTCTATTTTGCGCAATTGCGCCGGCATCCTAATCATCTTAAATTATTCCAGGGTGTATCACAAAAAAACGGCGCTGTGAACAGACCAAATGTTTAAAAAATGGCAAACGCCTGTCAGCCACCCTTCAGGCAGTGCATTCCCATCAGACTCCTGCCCTTACTGTATAGGATCTTGTGCACCTTATCAGAACTTATGCCGGACAGGTTTTTTGCTTATTATTGCCTACAAACGGCATGCTTTTACCCTTGACATAAAATTGGAGTAAGTTTATATCCTTCTAAAAATTGTTATGGAGCCCTATTGTTGAACAAACCAGGAAACTGCCTTAAACAAATGACATTAAAACAGACCCTTAAAGACAACCACGCCATATTGCTGAAAAAATGGTTCCAGGCAACCATTGATACCTATCCCGCCCAGAGTGCAAAAATTCTGGGCAAAGATGTCGACCGGTTCGACAATCCCGTGGGAGCGGTTACCAGAGAATCTCTGGAAGATATCTTACATCTTCTGGCCGCGGATTATACCAGTGACACCCTTGAAAAGGCACTGGATCCGGTCATCCGCATCCGGGCGGTCCAGGCATTTTCAGCAGCCGATGCTGTCAGCTTTATTCTTACCCTTAAAAACATTGGTGAAACAGTCATGGATTCATCCTTTTTCCGGGAATTTGACCGGATGGTGGACCAGGTCCTTCTGGCCGGGTTCAACCGGCTGATGAAATGCAGAGAAGATATATTCCTTTTAAAGGCCACAGAAAGCAAACGGCGCATTCATGCAGCCTTTGAAAGGGCAGGTTTGGTACAGGAGCTTAAGGAGGAAGACCTGCTTGGCTCGAAAAAATCTTAACATGCATGACAAAATTCAGGTTTGTCATGCATACAATCTATGAGGTGGTTATAACATGACACAAAAGTACTTGATCCCCCTGACAGCAGTATTTCTGCTTTTTCTAGTGGCGTACACAGGGGCGGGAGCAGGACTTGGGTGGTTCTTCGGGATTGTAGTTCCCTACCTGGCAGTGCTGGCCTTTCTGGTCGGCTTTGCCGTTAAAGTGATGGGATGGGCAGCATCTGCTGTTCCTTTCAGGATCCCTACAACCTGCGGACAGCAAAAGTCACTCCCCTGGATTAAACAAAACCACATTGACAATCCTGACACGTCATCCGGCGTGTTTGTACGGATGCTTCTGGAGATATTTGCCTTCCGGTCTCTGTTCCGCAACACCAAGGCAGCCTTCAGCCGCAACGAAGCCAACCGCATCACCTATTCCTGGGAAATTTTTCTGTGGGTGGGCGCCCTGGCATTCCACTATGCTTTTCTGGTGGTGCTGCTGCGGCATTTCAGGTTTTTCACCGCCCCGGTGCCTTCTGCTGTCCAGTTTTTAGAGGCCCTGGACGGTATTGTACAGGTGGGGCTGCCCGGCCTGTTTTTATCCGGTGTGGTCCTGCCGGCGGCCGCCTTGTTTCTTCTGGCGCGCCGGCTGTTTGATGCCAAGATGAGATATCTTTCCCGGGCATCTGATTATTTCCCCCTGTTTCTGATTCTGGGCATTGCCGCCACCGGGATATCCATGCGGTATTTCACCAAAGTGGATGTCACCGGTATCAAGGAAATGACCATGGGCCTGGTTACCTTCAGCCCTGTCATTCCCGAGGGAATAGGCGGACTGTTTTACGGACACCTGTTCCTGGTCAGTATTCTTTTTGCCTATTTTCCTGCAAGCAAGCTCATGCATCTGGGGGGCGTATTCTTAAGCCCCACACGGAACATGGCCAATAATACCCGGGCCCAAAGACATGTCAATCCCTGGAATTATGATGTGCCTATCCATACCTATGAAGACTATGAAGATCACTTCAGAGACAAAATGATTGAAGCTGGGCTGCCAGTGGATAAGAAGGAGTAATCAATGGCCGACGAAATTACACCAGATGAACTGCTGGATAAAATAGACTATGGCACACCGTCGGGGGACTGGATGGATACCACCAAGTCCGTTCAGATCCGGCCCGGCATGTACTGTTACGCTGCCAAGGCTGAAAGCGTAGAGACACTGGGCCTGCCCAATGCCAGGCCCTGGAACCCCATTGAAGATGACTGGAAACTGCCGGATGACTGGCAGCAGATCCTGCATAACGGCATAAAAGAAAGACTGGAAAAGTTCCGCACATTCAAAATTTTCATGGATGTGTGTGTACGCTGCGGTGCCTGTGCAGATAAATGCCATTTCTTCCTTGGGACCGGCGATCCCAAAAACATGCCGGTGCTCCGGGCCGAACTGCTCAGATCGGTCTACAGAAATGATTTTACCACCGCCGGAAAAATTTTACAGAAAATCCCCGGGGGCCAGCGCCTGGGGGGCAACCGTCCCCTGACACTGGATGCCCTCAAGGAGATGTGGTATTATTTTTTCCAGTGCACCGAATGCCGCAGGTGCTCGGTGTTCTGCCCCTACGGCATTGATACTGCGGAAATCACCATCATGGGAAGGGAACTGCTCAATCTCATCGGGCTGAATATCGACTGGATCGCCACGCCGGTGTCCAACTGCTACCAGACCGGAAACCACCTGGGGATTCAGCCCCATGCCTTCAAGGACATGCTGGAATTTTTTGTAGAAGACATTGAAGACATCACCGGTGTGGACTGCACCCCCCAGTTCCAGAAAAAAGGCGCGGACATCCTGTTCATAACCCCTTCAGGTGATGTGTTTGCGGATCCCGGCACCTATACCTGCCAGGGATATCTGATTTTGTTTCAGTATCTCAAGGAAAAATACGGGCTTGATGTCACCTGGTCCACCTACGCATCTGAAGGCGGCAACTTCGGGTTTTTCACCTCCCATGAGACCATGAAGCGGCTGAACGCCAAAATGTATGCCGAGGCCAGGCGGCTGGGTGTCAAATGGATTCTGGGCGGAGAATGCGGCCACATGTGGCGGGTCATCCACCAGTACATGGACACCATGAACGGGCCTGCCGATTTTATGGAAGTGCCGGTGAACCCCATCACCGGGACCCGGTTCAATAACGCTGCCTCCACCAAGATGGTACACATCACCGAATTCACAGCAGACCTGATCAAGCATGGCAAACTGGAACTGGACAAAAGCAGAAACGCCAACCGGATAATGACCTTTCATGATTCCTGCAACCCTGCCAGGGGTATGGGCCTTCTGGACGAACCCCGGTATGTGATCAACAACGTGTGCGATAATTTTTATGAAATGCCGCCCAACACCATCCGGGAAAACACCTTCTGCTGCGGCTCCGGTGCCGGACTCAACGCAGGGGAGAACATGGAGCTGCGCATGGCAGGCGCCCTGCCCCGGGCAACCGCACTGAAATTTGTCCATGAAAAGTTCGGGGTCAACACCCTGGGCACCATCTGTGCCATTGACCGGGCTGCTCTGACCACTTTATGTGAATACTGGGTACCGGAGGTGGAAGTGGCAGGTATCCATGAACTGGTGGGCAACGCACTGATCCTGCCGGGTGAAAAAGAACGCACCGAAGACTTGCGAATGGAACCGCTGCCAGGTTGCGAGGAGGAGGAATAACATGACTAATAAATGGATCGTTACCGGACTGGCTGTCTTTGTTCTGGCCGTGCTTTCACCGTTCTGGTTCAACATGGTGACCACCACCCAGGCCGCACCCGAGCCTGAGCTGCTGGGCCGGGCCAAAGAAGCCAGAAAATGTGTCCTGGACAAATATGACATGCGGGCCAACCACATGTCTCTGCTGGATGAATGGCGTGATGCGGTGGTGCGGGATGCCGACCGGATCTATGTGGCTGCCAACGGCAAATCCTTTCACATGAGCCTGTCCACCGGAGAAAATTCCTGCCTGGGCTGCCATGAAGACAAGGCAAAATTCTGTGACTCCTGTCATACCTATACATCAGTGGAACCCTATTGCTGGGAATGTCACACAAACCCCAAGGAGATTGAATGATGGAAAAGAGCAGAAGAAGCTTTCTGAAAGTTGCAGGCATTGCCGCCATCGGGTTGGGTACTGCTCCGGCAATGAACTTTGCTGCATTGGATTCCCATGGTACGGCCCAGCCTGTGAAAAAGAAAAATGAAAATGCCCTTCATGCAAAACGCTGGGGCATGGTCATTTATATAGACAAGGTGGACAACAGGATTGCAAAAAAGATCTCCAATGCCTGCCATGTTCAGCATAATGTACCGGATTTTACCCATGAAGTGGATACACAAAAATTTCCCAATACCCGGCCGGTAAACCCTGACCAGGAAATAAAATGGCTTTGGAAGGAAAAATTCCATTACGCATTTCCAGACAAGGAAGATGAATTTTTGGCAGAAAAATTTCACCACCTGCCGTTTATGGTGCTGTGCAACCACTGCAAAGATGCCCCGTGTGTCCAGGCGTGCCCCACCCAGGCCACTTTTTCCCGGGAAGACGGCATTGTATTGATGGATTTTCACCGGTGTATCGGATGCCGGTTCTGCATGGCAGCCTGCCCATACGGCTCCCGGAGTTTCAACTTCAGGGATCCCAGGCCGTTCATTGCGCAGATCGATCCGGATTTCCCTGTCCGGTCCAAGGGAGTGGTGGAAAAATGCAACCTGTGTGCCGAACGTCTGGCAAAAGGAGAACTCCCCCATTGTGTGGAAGCCTCTGAAGGTGCCCTTGTGGTGGGAGACCTGGAAGATCCTGAATCAGAAATCAGGGAAATTCTCAGGGATAATTATTCAATCAGACGTAAACAGTCTCTGGGTACGGAACCCTCTGTTTACTACATCGTTTAAGAGAGGCGCGTATGCTTGAAATAGCGACTAAAGGAACGAAAAATTATTGGTTGTGGATCGCCTTTCTGCTTATCGTGATGGGTGCAGGAACGGTGGCGTATCTGGATCAGTTCTTCAACGGCCTGATGATCACAGGCATGAGCAGGGATGTCTCCTGGGGATTTTATATTGCCAACTTCACCTTTCTGGTGGGGGTGGCAGCAGGAGGGGTCATGGTGGTCATCCCCTATTATCTGCATGATTATGAAAAATTCCACCGGATCACCATCCTGGGGGAATTTCTGGCCGTGGCCAGCCTGATCATGTGCCTGTTGTTCATCATCGTGGATCTGGGCCAGCCGGTGCGCATGCTCAATGTGCTGTTGTACCCCACCCCGCACTCCATGCTGTTTTATGACATGATCGTCCTGAACGGGTAT
This sequence comes from Desulfotignum sp., assembly GCA_035268565.1. Taxonomy (GTDB): domain Bacteria; phylum Desulfobacterota; class Desulfobacteria; order Desulfobacterales; family Desulfobacteraceae; genus Desulfotignum. Next base: position 9,908 of record DATFKQ010000042.1, read on the forward strand.
CTGTTTTTAAACATTGTCATCGGCTGGAAAATACTGGAGGCGGAACGGAACCAGGTCAGACCCCCTAAATGGACAAAACCGCTGATCTACCTGTCCATACCTTTTGCCATCGGGATCCATACGGTCACCGCCTACCTGTACTGCGGCCTGCCCGGCAGGGGCTACTGGCTCACAGCCATTCTTGCCCCCAGGTTTCTGGCATCAGCCTTTGCTGCAGGGCCGGCTTTTCTGATCCTCTTATGCTATATCATCAGAAAATTCACCAGATTCGATCCGGGCTGGGATGCCATGCAGACCCTGTCCAAGATTGTCTGCTACGCCATTATCGCCAACCTGTTCTTCTTTTTGTGCGAGGTGTTTGTGGTGTATTACTCCGGCATTCCCGGACACCAGTCTCATCTGCAGTACCTTTTGTTCGGCTACCACGGACACAACGCCCTGGTGCCCTGGATGTGGAGCGGATTTGCCCTCATGACCGTCGGTGCTGTACTGCTGATCATACCCAGACTCAGACGCAATTATATTCTGCTGCCGGTCGCCTGCGCCATGATCTTTTTCGGTGCCTGGATCGACAAGGGCATGGGCATGATCGCCGGGGGGTTTGTTCCTTCTCCGCTGCACCATGTGACCGAATACATGCCCACTCTCCAGGAAATCATTATCACCCTGGGTGTATATGCCACAGGATTTCTGGTGCTCACCATCCTTTACAAACTGGCCACCAAGGTCAAGGAAGAGGTGGGCGGCTGATGTGCTGATACAAAGACATCGCTTTTGCTGCAATTTATGACATCAACACCAGGGGAGTGCCTAAAGGCCCTCCCCTGGTGTTGTTTTATATAATGGCCAGGCCCTGACGGGTACAACAGAAATGAACACCCAGATGTTTCAAAACCGGAAAAAGGATCAAAAGGAACTGGATGAAATTTTTCCGGAAACCTTGAAAAACCGCTTTCTGGCCGCCATTTTTCAAAAAGACCGTCAGGCAGCCGGACAGGTCTATCATACCATAGTGGACCAGGCCCTGCTGACCCAACAGCCCGTGCCGGAAAACACGGAAAAAATACTGCGCCAGATCCAGACCGCTTTCCGGCGGTTCCGGCCTTTTCTGGTTCCTGAAGAAAACCGGCTTTCTGATCTGTATACGGATCTGAACAGGCGGCTGGCCTGTATGGCCGGATCTGCGGGGAAAAAGGTCTGCCGTGTGGGGTTTGCCGACTGGAAAAACCGCATGGATCTGTTGCCCTGGCAGATGGACAAGGTATGGGAAACCGCCATCACCGTGCAGCTGACATCAGGATGTTCCAATTTCTGCCGCAGGTGCAATGAATGGGCCCTGCCCGGTATCAGAGCACATTTTTCATATGCTGCAGCCAGACAGATGCTGCACCTGCTTGTGGCACATAACAATACAGATGCTGCCCTTTACGGGGCATCAGACCCGCTGGACTGGGAAGACGGCACCCGTACTTTGGCAGATCTGCTCATACCCTTTTGTCCCGGCACCAATTTCAGTCTTTTGACCAAGGTTCCCCGAACCAGAGACCAGGTATTTAAAAAACTGGTCCACCACGGGGTCGGTCTGTCTGTCAGTGTGACTGCAGCAAACAGAAACCGGATCACTGCATTGGAGAACCAGACCGGCATACGCCTGCAAAAGCAGCATGATTCCGATGACCTGCTCATTCCCGCCGGCCTGGATGAGGATTTCACCACGGTAAAGTCATCCATCACCGATGCTTATGGCACGGAAATCACCCCTGAAGGGGTCTTTATCATCATCCCCACCTTTACCACTGCCCTGCACCCCATGGGCCACAAAAAAATACCTGTCACCGGAAACACCCGGTTTTTTCCGAAAAAAAAAATCGGGCGCCAGGCCCTGCTGGTGGATTATTTCAAACCTCTGGAAGTGGTAAAAGAAAAAAATTTGCCATGTCACCTGTCCTTTCTGCTGGATATCCAGGTGGAAACCCTTCTGCTGGATAACGGCTCCCTGGACCTGTCGCCCCCGGGCATGCGCAACCTGAAAGAATATTTCACTATTTTTGAAGAAACCGCCAGGCTGCGGCGCAAACAGATGACCAGATCGGTTATCAGGGGACTGAAAAAACAATTTTTTTCTGACAGCAGATACAAGGACCTGGATACTGCCCAAAAGCGGCAATACCGGCATAAAATTGCCGTGCACAGAGATTTTTGCAAAAAAACAACCGTAACCACATCCCGTATCAGTGCTGCGGCATTTTTCCTGCGGTCAGCCAGAGATTATCTGGCAGCCAATGCCGATAAAACAGCCATCATTGCCCATTTGATAACACCGGAAGCTGACCTGCTGGAGCACCGATATGGCAGGATCGCCTCCGCGTCAGAACCGGAAGAGCTGTTTTTCCGTGCGTCTTGTGATTTTTTTGGGGTGTTCCGGTTTTATGCCACCGCCCTGGTGTTTGGCCGCCACAAACAGGCGGCAGACCGGTTTATCCAGACCCATCCGGCAATCTATGATCCAGTGGCAGACCGCTTTATGCCGCATAGATGAAGCAGGCTGCATACAGATCCCCGGTTATCTGCTGAATTTAAACCCCGGCTGGACCTGGATGAGTTTTTTGGTATAAGGATGTTCCGGGTGCCGGATAATATTTTCTGCGGTATTGACCTCAACAATATGGCCCTCGTTTATGACCGCAATCCTGTCACACAGATATCTGGCAGCTGCCAGGTTATGGGTGATGAACAAAAAGGTCATGCCAAAGGTGGCTTTGATATCCATCAAAAGCTTGAACAACTGGATGGCAATGGTGGCATCCAGCATGGAGGTGGGTTCATCTGCCACGATAAATTCAGGCTCCACCACAATGGCCCGGGCAATGGCCACCCGCTGGCGCTGGCCCCCGGAAAGCTGGTGGGGATACCGGTTATAAAATGATTTTCCCGGAGACAATCCCACGGTTTCAAGGGTGTGGATCACCTTTTTGGAACGGGATTCAGGGGTGCCGATCTTCTGCACCACCAGCGGCTCCATAACAGTTTCTGCAATAGACAGGTGGGAATTGAGGCTCTGGTAAGGGTCTTGAAAAATCATCTGCACCCTGGAACGAAATTCTTTTAAGGCCCGGCCTTTTAACCCGCGGACAGGAACCTTGTTGAACAAAATTTCACCGGCAGTGGGCTGCTCAAGTCTGAGCAGCAGCCTGCCGGTGGTGGTTTTACCGCTGCCGCTCTGTCCCACCAGACCGAAAATTTCCCCTGTTTCAATACAAAGATCAATACCGTTCAAGGCCAGAACCGTATTCTGGTGTCTGGCAAACAGCTGTTTTCTGGGAAAATAGGTCTTGCTCACCCCTTTCATCTCAACCAGGGGCGATGTTTTTTTATCAGGTTTTCCCATGGCTGCCTCTGATGATTTGTGGTTCACAGCAAAATGCTTTGTGGGTGCCGGATATATCAATCCAGTCAGGGGCCTCTTTTCTGCAGACACCTGAACATACCTTGCAGTTGTCGGCAAACCGGCAGGAACCGATGTCTGATAGAAGATCAGGAGATTCCTGCATGTCCGGAATGACAATATCGTTCAGGTTGTCCAAAGACAGATAAGATCCGAGCAGGCTGCGGGTGTAGGGATGTCTGGGAGAGGTGAACACCTCTTTTTTGGTGCCTGTTTCAACCAGCTGGCCTGCATACATCACACAGATCCGGTCACAGACAGAGGCCACCACGGCGATATCGTGGGAAATAAAAATCAGGCCGGTGCGGGTTTTTTGCTGTACTTTTCTGATTTCCTGGAGAATCTGGTCCTGGACAATGACATCCAGTGCAGTGGTGGGTTCATCCGCAATAATCAGATCCGGGTCACAGGCCAGGGCCATGGCAATGATAACCCGTTGTTTCATGCCGCCGGAATATTCATGGGGATAATCTTTCATGCGCTGCACCGGAATATCCACCAGACTGAACAATTCCTGTAACCGGGCTGTAAGATCTGCGCTGGACATGTCAGGCTGGTGGGTGATGATGGCCTCTTTGATCTGGTCCTCCACCCGGTGCACCGGATTCAAGGCATTCATGGCTGCCTGGAATATCATGGCAATTTTGGCACCCCTTACCCTGCGCCACTGTTTTTCTTTCAAAAGCACCAGATCTTCTCCTTGAAACTGGATGCTGCCGTCCAGGATAACGGCATTTTCCGGCAGAAGGCCCATCAGGGCCATGCCGATGGTGGTCTTGCCGCAGCCGGATTCTCCCACAAATCCCAGTGGACTGCCTTTTTCCAGATCAAAACTGATGTTGTCCACCGCCTTTAACAGCCCTTTTTTGGTCTTGTACCCGATGGTCAGGTTCTTTACAGATAAAAGTGCCATAGATTCAGGACTGCCCCTCCTTTCTCAACCGGGGATCCAGCACCTCGTCCATGGCCCTGCCAAGCATGTAAAACGCCAGGGTCAAAAGAGATATGCATACCCCGGGGGGTATCAGCCAGTAGGGTGCCTGAAACATATGTCCGGATTTCCACACCCACTGGAGCATCATGCCCCAGCTTACCTGGCTGGGATCACCGAATCCCAGAAAGGACAATGCCGCTTCCACCAGGATGGCGGCAGTGACCCGGAAGGTCATGTACAAAAAGGCCAGGGGCAGTACATTGGGCATGATATGCCGGAAAATAATACGCAGATGAGACGCGCCTGCCACCCGGGAGGCCTCGATAAACGGCCGGTGTTTCAATGACAGGGTCTGGGACCGGATCACCCGGGAGACCGCCGGCCAGCGCATGATGGCAATGATGAACACAATGATCCAGATATTGAACTGGCCGAACAAAGAAGCTAAAATCAGCAGAATAACCAGAGAGGGCAGCACCATGATGATATCTGCCGTGCGCATGAGAAAGGCGTCAAACAGCCCGCCGGTATAGCCGGCCACCATCCCGACAAGCGTACCGATGACAATACTGAAAAATGCTGCGGACAGCCCCACAATAAATGCCACCTTTGCCCCTTCCAGAAGCTGGGCCAGAAGATCTCTTCCCACATTGTCCGTGCCCAGCCAGTGGGTGAGGCTCGGACCGGTGGAAACCCTGATATCAGGATCGATGCCGGTCATGGGATCATACATGGGACCGATAAGCGGCACAAAAAAAGAGGCAATGGCCATGAACATGAATACCACCAGGATGATCACACCGGTTTTCCCCAGAGGATTTTTTATAAAAATCTGCCATCCTTTGTAAAACCGCTGCAGAGAATACTTGTTCAGCACAGGCACATCCTTTTTTTACTAATATGTAATCCTGGGATCCAGCCAGGCATACAACAGATCCACAATAAGGTTTGCCACCAGTACCACCAGGGCAATGAGCAGAAAACAGGCCTGGGCCAGGGGATAATCATTGTTGCTCACGGCAAATATCAGTTCTTTGCCAATACCGGGCCAGGTGAAAATCTGTTCTGTCAGGGCACCGCCGTTGATGGAAAAGGCAAGGGAAAGTCCCACAGAGGTAATCACGGGCAGCGCAGCATTCTGGGCAGCATGTTTGTTGCGGATGACTTTTTCACTCAGCCCTTTTGCCCGGGCAGTGATAATATAATCTTCTCTGAGAACCGAGAGCATGGAAGAGCGCATCAACAGCAGATAAGAACCCAGGTTGATGATGAACAATGTCAAAAGCGGCAGCATCAGATGGTGAAGAACATCCAGTATCCGGATAAACAAGGAGGCATTTCCCACCCACAAAGAGGGGGTCAGCACCCCGCCTAAAGGAAACAGACCAAGCTTGAATCCCAGAATCCACAGCAAAAGCAGGGCAAACCAGGGAATAAACAGGGTATAACACACAAGGGCGGAAATGGACATGACATTGTCCAGAGACGAGCCTTTGCGCCAGGCAGCAATTTTACCCAGAAAAACCCCCACAAATGCCGCCAGAACCGTGGAGGTGGTGAACAGCAGAATGGTCCATTTGAGTTTGTCTAAAATGATGGTGGAAACCTGTTCCCCGTAATGAAAGGAAAACCCGAAATTACCGGTGAAAAAATTTTTCACATAAATAATATATTGTTCCCACAAAGGTCTGTCCAGTCCCATCTGTTCAATAAGATGGGCCATGTCTTCAGGGGTAAGCATGGGATCCACCATTTTGGATATGGGATCTCCCGGAGACAAACGGAACAAAAAAAACAACACCGTCAGAATCACAAAGAAAATGAAAGCGACTTCCACCAGTTTTACCAGAATATAGCTGGATTTTTTCATTTTATTTCAAACACTTTATGTGTCTACTTTATCGGCTTGACCACGCAAAGCGACCAGATATTTCCAATGCCGTTCACTTTTTCCACCCAGCCTTCAAAACGTTTGTTTACGGTGGCCTCGATGATATGGGGATTGTATAAGGGATAATAAGGCACATCTTCCAGGAGCATTTCCTGCATTTTGTAAATCATCTGCCTGCGTTTTTCAACATCTACAACCAGGCGCTGCTCTGCGGCCAGAGTGTCAAACGCCTCATTTGTGTATCCGCTCATGTTCCAGCCATTGGGCCTGTCATTATCTGAAGAGAAAAACGCCCCCAGATAATCAGGATCCAGATTCAGTTTGCCGTATCCCAGGACAAAGGCGTCAAAATCGTGATTTCCCTTGACTGTCTCCAGCAGGGAATTAAAGGACATGGGCCTGGCAAAAGCGGGCAGGCCGAGTTTTCTGAGCCACTCCTGTATCATGGTGCCGGCAAAGGCTCGCTTGGGGTCATAATCTGCCGGCGGGGTCAGAATAACAAATTTTTCCATTTTTTCTCCAGAGGGCAGGAGAATATCAGAAGGGGTGGTCAGTGTTCCGTCGTCCTTTACCGGCGGTACTTTCCAGGAATATCCCGCAGATTTGAGCATGTCCCGGGCTGCGGTGATCCGCTGTTTTTCGTCCATCCCTGCCCCGTATTTTCTCACATCAGGGTTATGCCAGAAATGGTTGCCCGAAGGTATGATGGAATCCATGGGCGTGCCGTAATCCTGAAGGATCCGGTTTAAAATGAACTGCTTGTCCACTACGGTTGCAACTGCCTGGCGCAGAATTTTGTCATCAAAAGGGGGTCTGCGCAGATTGAACCCCAGGTAATACAGGGCGCTTTTTTTATTAAAATGCAGATCGATATCGGCATTTTCTTCCAGATCCTGGATATAGCCGGGCTGGATATCCCACCAGTAATAATCGATGTCCCCTTTTTTTAAAGCCAGAATCGCCACATCCGTGGTCCCGTAAATGTTGAACAAAAGATTGTCCACATACGGGCCCAGATCAAAGCCTGCAATATTTTTGCCCTCCCCGAAAAAATAGGGGTTTTTTGTCATGTGTATATAGGCGCCCTTCTCATATTCATGCAGTATGAAAGGGCCGGTTCCCAAGGGATTTTCCACCTGAAAATCCTGCAGGATACGCAGGGGTTTTTCTTTGGTCAAAGCATTTTTGGCCACAGGTCCCCATTCTTTTTTGGAAACCATGGGAGCGGTCATGACCCGTGACATGAAAATAGCGGAAGGCTCTTTTAAATGAAAGACCACGGTATGGGCATCAGGGGCTTCCAGTTTTTCAATTATTTTCCATTTGCTGTAGTACCTGGGAATTTTAAAATCAAAAAACAGCTGTTTGGTAAACAGCACATCTTCACTGGTAAAATCGGATCCGTCAGACCATTTGGCTTTTCGCAGATGTATGGTATAGGTCAGCGCGGCTTCATCAAACACCGGTTCTTCTTTGGCCAGCCAGGGAATGATTTCCAGGGTCTTGGGGTGACGCAGGAAAAGCGGCTGATAGATCTGTGACAGAATGTTGCGCGAATTGATATCGGTTCCCAGCCAGATATTCAGGGACCGGGGTTCTTCAGGCAGTCCGATTTTCAAAAAAGTGGTATCCTGGGATTTTTGACACGATATTGCCATACCTGTGATGACTATCAAAAAAACCGCCGGCAGCAGCCGGGTGAAAAAAATGTTATACCACCTGCGGGATATTTTTTTGGGGATTGTCCTGTTTTGATGCACTGATTTTCTCCTCTATAAAATCTACTACTTTGGTTTCAAGCCTCTGACTGGTGAACCGGTTTATCCGGGGAATACCGCCGGGACTGATGCAATTGATTTCAACCAGCTTGTCGCCTATGATATCAATCCCCACAAAAAAGAGGCCGTCTTTTCTCAGTTTGTGTTTAATACGGCGGCAGACTGCTTTTTGGGCCTCTGTGATCTCGTGTTTAAAGGCCAGTGCCCCTGCATGTACATTGGTGCGGAAATCACCTGAAATGGATCGTCTGCCCATGGCCCCCAGAATTTCGCCGTTGAGCAAAAGAATCCGGACATCGCCTTCTTCCTTGACCTGTTTTAAATACTCCTGCACCATTATGGGCCTGCGTTCCGGATAGGGTTTGCCTGCCTTGACATAATAATTGATAAGGGAATTGAGATTTTCCTGGTCCTGGTTGCTCACCTTGATAACCCCGTGCCCCCCGTGCCCGTGCAGGGGCTTGATGACCATGGCCCCGCCAAAATCATCAATGATTTTTTTCAACCGGTTGGGATCCCTGGACACATGGGTTTCAGGAATGATATCGGGAAAATTAAGGATATATGCTTTGCTGTTGCCGTTGAGCTGGCCCAGGATATTGTTTACCAGAAACACCTGGTCGCTCACCGGTCCTAAAAATTCCAGCATCTCATAATTGACGGGAGGGTCTTTTCTCAAAAACAGGACATCCAGGTCTGTCACGGTTTCAAATATCAATTCTTCCTTGTCCAGGCACTGCACCAGCTCTGCCCAGTAGGCCTGAATGGAATTGTCTTTTGTCACAGAGATATGGCGCATTCTCGCCACCACTTCATTTTTGCGGACATAGACATCATGGGGTTCGAGAAAAAAGACCTCATGGCCCCGCTGGTTGCACTCATACATGATATGGGCGGTGGTGTCCCAGACCGGGTCGATCTGCCGCAAATCATCCATTAAAAATGCGATTTCCATGATATCTGTGTAAGACCTCCGCATCAGTATCTTCCTGGTTAAAAATTCTTCTAGAATTTAGTTCCCTGTAAAGTAAGTCAAGACAGCAAAATTGTCAAATGCTTATGAAAATTTAATGAAACACAAGACAAGCCCGGCATATTTGTGTAATATTATATTTTTTACTACCCAACTCACATCGGAGGGAATACATGGGAAACACCCTTTTTATACAATTTTTCAGCCAGACCGGCAGCGGGTGGTTTGACCTGTGCAACGGGTTTTCAGATACCTGGGATCTTTGCCGGAGTAAAGGGGATTTTCTGTGGATTCCCCTTGAGCAGGAGACAGAGCAATGGTATGACGAAAGTGCGTATACCCCTGTTTTTCTGCCCATTGAGAAAGGGACCGCATATGTAAGCGCAAGTTACGTGAACCAGTTATACCAGGCTTATCTGTGGGCATGCCAGTACCCGGACATCCAGTTCATTGTGGGCGGCCCGGTGGCATCGGAGCGGTATGGTGCAGCACCGGGATGGCATTCCGTGCATTTCAAGGTGGAGCAGCCTTTGCCCTCCAACCTGTTTTTGACAGGACAAAGCGTTGAATCCCTGTTCGGGGTGCCTGAATTTTCCGGCAGATGGCATCTGGAGGTACCGGAACAGATTCCAAAAAACAGCCGGATCTATTTTTCTTATACCCTTGAAAACCAGTGCTATTGGAAAAAATGCCCCTTTTGCTCCATAGCCCAGCATTCTTCTGAACATTTCAGGAAACGCAAACTTCTGGATCTGGCTTTTACTGACCTGAATTACAACGGACACAAGATTGTCCGGCTCAACACCGGATCCATGACCCCGGAACATATCAGAAACATTCTGCCTGTTCTGCCTGTGCGCCCGGATATGGAATACCGGTTTTTCATGCGGGCTGCAGCTGCGGAAACCCGGGCCATGGAAACGGCTGTATCCAGGATGAAAGGTGCGATTCCAGACTGCACCCTGGGATTTGGCATTGAATTTCCTTCAGACCGCATGTGGCAATACCTGAACAAGGGCACCCGCATGGATGAAGTGATAAAAACGCTTACCTTCTGCACAAAAACCGGTTTCAAGGTCAATGCCAATGTCATTTTAGGCTGGAACAACCTGGTGGAGCAGGATCTGCGTGATCTGGAAGGGTTCATGGCAAACCTGTCTGCGCACAGTGTCACCACACTTCAGCTGCGGTGGCTGTTTGCCCATCCCTATACCCGGATTTACGACACCTACGACGGGGCGCAGAACAGTATCCGGCTGGGTCCTTTCAACTGCGGGTTCAATGTAAGGGTCAACCCGGACCAGCAGGAACTGAACCAGCGTGCCGGCCGGATCATTAAAAAGTACTGTGATAAAAAGGGGATCACACTGCAGGGCTATAAAAACCTTAACAAGGGGCTGGCATAGCTGCCTTTTCTGTGTCCGTTTTTCTCAGGACAATGCCGCTGTATTGACAACAAAATGCAGATGGTTATCCTGATGAGACATATCACAGGTAAAAAGAGCAAATAAAAAACGGATAATTGCTTGTTGCACCCTTTGGGAGACCCGATGATGTTCAGGAAAAACAGCACAGATAAAGGGGTCCGAGAAATCCTGGTGATGGGGGTTTTCTGGCGGATTCTTTTTATCGAGGCAGTGCTTCTGGTATATTCCCTTGTTTACCGCTGGCTGGCTGAAGATGCAGGGCCGATGGAGCTTTTCTGGTATGCTGTGAGAATTATGGTGCTGGTGGGCATTATCATTGTGTTCATGGTGGTGAGCCTGAAACAGTTTCTCACGCAAAAGATCATCGATCCCCTGGAGCGTATCGCCGCAGCCAACAGAGAAATAGAAAAAAATTTTTCCAGGACGGATACCATAGATCTGCCGCCGGACACCCCGGATGAGATCACAACCATTGTCACCTCCAGGGGGGCCATGCTCAAACGGATTATCCAGGTATCTGACGAAAGGCTCCACCTGATGAACTTCATCAAGGAAACCTTTGGCCGGTATCTTTCCATAAAAGTGGTGGAAGAAATTCTTTCCTCCAAAAAGGGCAGGCAGATCGGTGGCACCCGCAAAACCGTCACCGTGCTCATGGCCGATTTGCGGGGATTTACCAGCCTTTCAGAATCCCGGGATCCTGAAGAAATGGTGCAGCTGCTCAACCGGTATCTCAAAAAAATGTCCGCCATTATCCTGTCCCATGACGGCATTATCGATGAAATCATCGGGGATGCCATCCTTGCGGTGTTCGGGGCACCCGAACCCCATGAAAATGATCCGGAACGGGCCATTGCCTGTGCCCTGGGAATGCAGAACTGCCTGGTCCACCTCAATAAAGAGATCACAAAGGAAGGATATCCAGCCCTTGAAATGGGTATCGGTATCAATACCGGCAGTGTGATTGTGGGAAATATCGGATCAGAGCTGCGCATGAAATACGGGATTGTCGGTGACACAGTCAACCGGGCGGCAAGGATCGAATCCAACAGTATCGGCGGCCAGGTGCTCATTGGAGAATCCACCTGCAAATCGGTCCATACTGCTTTAAAAACAGATCCTCCCAAAACCATTATGATGAAGGGCATGAAAAAACCCCTTGTTTTTTATGCAGTATATGCCATTGAGATGGAGGGAAAAACAATTGCCATAAAAGTGCCCCCCGCACCCGGCCCGCTTCTGGACATCCAGATACCTTTGCACTGCTGGGTTATTCAGGATAAAAAACTGGCCGCCATCCCCCTGGCCGGCACCACCCTTTTTATGGATGAAACCCAGATCCATATCCAGACCACGCGTCCTGTCGCACCGCTGACAGATGTGAGGCTCAATTTTGATTTCTGTCTGGAGGCCCATTGTTTCGGCGACATCTATGCCAAATGCACAGCCATTGAAATGGTGCGCGGCAGCCATCACTGTGAACTGCATGTCACTGCCATGGAAGAAAAGGACCGGGCTGTCATCAGACAATGGATGGCGGAAGCGGCTGCCTGACCTTCATGACCCACTGCAGCCGGGGCTTTTTCCTTGACAAGATCTCAAAAAAGTATTTGGATGGTGCATATAGTTTTCACTGCCGGTTTTTGTAAATATAATTTCATCAAGGATTTTCAACAATGGAAAACAACCTGCACAGACAAGCTGTATCCTTTGATGGCAGAATACCGGTAAAATGGTGGGCCTGGCTCCTTTTTTTCTGTCTGATCTGTACAACCCCGGCTGCTGCCGGCGAAGAAAAACAGATCACCAATCATCTGGGCATGACCTTTATCCGGGTGGCTTCCGGCACATTTCTCATGGGAAGCCCTGAAACCGAAGAACACAGGACAAGCAACGAAACACAGCACCAGGTTCACATCAAAAAGCCCTTTTACCTCCAGCAAAAAGAAGTAACCCTGGAACAATGGCGCGCTGTGATGGGAAAAAGCTGGTTTATCAAACGGGAAGGCACGGCCCAGACCCCGGTCACCCGGGTTTCTTTTTTTGACGCCCAAAAATTTATCAGAAAACTTAACAAAAAAGGCAGTGCCCGATACCGGCTTCCTTCAGAAGCGGAATGGGAATATGCCTGCAGGGCCGGCACCACCACCGCGTACAGCTGGGGAAATGATATTGACTGTTCCAGGGCCATGTATGCCAACAACCCGAGAAAATTGTGTGATTGCTGTGATTATTACCGGTCTGTGGGCCTGCCGGTAAACGGACCTGCACCAGTGGGGTCCTTTGCCCCCAATCCATGGGGATTTTATGACATGCACGGCAATGTCTGGGAATGGTGCGCAGATGTATATACTGAGGATATCCGCACCTCCGGGGCCAGCACCCGCGATTTTTTATCCACCCAGCCCAGGGTGCGGCGGGGCGGCAGCTGGTTCAAATACGGCTTTTACCTCAGAAGCGCCAACCGCGCCTATGCCCATCCCGGATCCAGGTTCCAGACCACCGGGTTCAGACTGGTCCGTGAGACAGATTGATGCGCGCAAGACTGTTAGATCTTCTCAAGATATATGAAGAAGAGCTTACCTTGTTTCTGTGGGCCGCTGCCCTTTTGTTCATCATCCGCAGTTCAGGCATCATCCTCAACAACTATGCGGAAACCGCCTTTTTAAAGCGCTACGGGGTGGAATATCTGCCTATGGTCAATATGCTCAATGCGGTGGCCACTTTTTTTGTCACCGGCTTTCTGGCCGCTTTTTTGAACAAGACACCAGGTGCCAGACTCCTGTCATATGTCTTTATTTTCTCAGGCATCGTTGTCACGGTGATCAGACTGCTCATCCCCTTTGGCTTCAATCTGCTTTACCCCCTGCTGTTTATGCTCAAAAGCCAGTTTGAACTGCTCCATGCCCTGCTTTTCTGGAACATGTGCAATGACCTTTTCAATACCAGACAGTCCAAACGGCTGTTTCCTCTGCTCACCGCAGGGGGGGTCATCGGTCTCATCCTGGGCAGTTTTGGCACCCCCTGGTTTGCAAGCCTTTTCAGCATGGATAACCTGCTGTATCTATACCTTTTTACCACCGTTGCCGGTGCATTCATGATCCAGGCCATGGGGCGCAGTTTCGCCACATTGATATTCACGGAAAAAACCGGGGTATCCGGCAAAAAAAAGCCTGCCATGATCGAAGAAATAAAAAGGGTGTACCCCCTGGTGAAAGATTCCATTCTGGTGAAAATAGTTCTGGTCCTGACATTCATGCCCAATGTGCTCATCCCCATCATGAACTACCAGTTCAATTTTGCTGTAAATGAGCGGTTTGCCTCGGAAAGCGCCATGATCCAGTTTTTCGGTAATTTCAGAGGGGCGCTGTATATCGTCAGTCTGTGTATTTTATTGTTTGTGGGACGTATTTACGGCCGGTGGGGACTGCCTGTGGCCCTCATGTTCCACCCTTTTAACTATATGCTGGCATTTATGGCATTTCTGCTGCGCTTTGACGTGTTTTCAGCCATATATGCCAGGATGTCCACCAATATCATCCGCACAACCATTAACGGACCTGCCAACAGCATTCTCATCGGGCTCTTTCCTGAATCCTACCGGGACATGATCCGTCCTTTTTTACGGGGCACTGTTGTCAGAATTGCCCTGTTCACAGGATCTGCCCTGATCCTGGTTTCCACGCCATTGTTTCATCCCCGGTACCTGAGCCTGGTGGCCCTGCCTTTTCTCCTTGCCTGGATGGCGGCGCCCTTTGTACTCAAGGCCCATTACTCAAAAATCCTGCTGGACATGATCTCCAGAAACCTGCTGGATATCAAAAGCCTTGACCAAAAAGAACTGGGCCAGATTTTTAACCAGGAAAAAACACTGGCAGACCTGGAATCCTCATTTCTGGCCGCCCGGGGCAGTGATGCAATCTGGTATGCCAGACTGCTGAAAAATTTTTCTCCGGACCGGCTGGACCGATTGATTCTCAAAAACCTGGACCACCAGGATGAGGATACCCAGGTGGCCCTCATCAAAATGATCTCCCCTGAATTCGGACCGCAGGCCGCAAAAGAACTGATCCGCTATTTGTCCCCCCATCGCCATGAAACCACCATCGCCATCTTAAAGATTATTGTCCGCCATGGTATCCAGGGTGTAGAGCCATCTGAATTCTCCTGCTTTATGAACAGTTCCCACCCGGTGGTCAGGGGATTTGCCTGTGCATGCCGGTATGCCCATGAGCCGGAATCTATCCAAAAATGCATCAATGACTGGCTGTCCCGCACAGATACAACCTTTCGCCAGTCCGGTATTATCTGTGCAGGATTGAGCGGACACCAGGAATATATCCCCAGGCTCCAGGCCCTGCTCAAGGAACCTGAAATTGATCCGGTTATACCAGATATCATCAGAGCCCTGTCCCGGCTGCAGACGGAGGCAGGCCATTCAGCAGCTTTGTCCTACCTGGATCACAGACACAAAGAAGTGCGCATGGCAGCTCTGGATGCCCTTTCCATAACAGATGATGATACTTTGAAAAAAGCGATTCTTCTGCTGGGAGATCCTTCAGATGCCATCCATGATTTTGCCTTTGAAAAAATCAAAACCGCGGACTATCAGAACAATCTGCTGCTGGTGGAATCTTTGGGACTGCCGTCCACCAGGATCAGGCGGGGACTTTTTAAGCTGCTGGAAACCCTGGACATAAAAGAGTTTGATGTGTTGCTGTTCGCAAAAAAAAATCTTTCCAAAGCCTATGAATACCTGGCCATGGCCCAGTCTTTGGAAAACCTTCCCCAGGGGGGGATGCGGGATCTTGCCATGGAACATCTGGTGGAAAAAAAAGAAATGGTATTGGAAAACATTCTCAAGGTTCTGGCCATCCATGACCTGACCAAACGGATGAAATCCGCCTGGCAGGGAATTTTCTCTTCTGATACCCGCCAGCGGGCCAATGCCATTGAACTGCTAAATGATGTTCTGGACAAAAAAACCTTTAAAACCATGCTGCCGCTTCTGGAAAGCCCGAACCCTTCAATGGCATTGACAGAAGGCAGAAAGCTTACAAAAATACCAGAATTTGACAAACAAGGAAAACAGGCAGTCTCAAATCTGCTTTCCTCTGCAGACTGGATAGATGTGGTCATCGGGCTGGGGATTTTACGAGAAACACCAGACATATCCATCAACCAGGACCTGCTCCAGAACTTGAAACAATCTGATAACCAGCATATTTTAAGGGAAGTTGACATGCTCTGGAAAAAAAATAAAAAGTCCGAAGAAAACAATGGGGAAGAATCATCCCAAAAATTATCTCTGGGGGAGAAGATACTTCTTTTAAAGGAAATCGAAATATTTTCCGGGTTGAGCGCCTCAGAACTTGCAGCCATTGCCGGTGTCACCG
>DATFKQ010000043.1:0-26616 GCA_035268565.1 Desulfotignum sp.
ATGCATGCCCTAATACCGGAATTTTTCCTGGAACCAGGCAGGCAGTTCAGCAATTTTCATGCGGGTCTGGTCCATGGTGTCCCGGTCCCGGATGGTAACGGCATTGTCTTCCAGGGAGTCAAAATCAAAGGTCACGCAATAGGGTGTGCCGGCTTCGTCATGGCGGCGGTAGCGTTTGCCGATGCTGCCCACCATGTCAAAATCGATGTTCAGCCCCAGCTCTTTCACCAGCAGGGAAAATACCTTTTTGGCATCATCCCCCAGTTTTTTCTGCAGAGGAAGCACCGCGATCTTGACGGGGGCCAGCTGGTTGTGCAGATGCAGCACCACCCGGGTGTCTCCTTCTTCCAGCTGCTCTTCTTCATAGGCATCGCATAAAAATACCAGGGCGGACCGCTGTACCCCTAATGAAGGTTCAATCACAAAGGGGATGTATTTTTCTTTGGTGGTTTCGTCAAAATACTGCAGGTCCTTGGCAGAGTGGGCCATGTGCTGTTTTAAATCATAATCGGTTCTGGATGCGATCCCGCACAGTTCCCCCCAGCCAAAGGGGTATTGGTATTCAATATCAGAGGTGGCATTGGAGTAGTGGGACAGTTCCGAGGCATCGTGATCCCGCAGCCGCAGGTTGTCCGGATTGACGTGCAGGCCCTTGTACCAGTCCATGGTAAAATTTTTCCAGTATTCATGGTGTTCCAGCTCGGTGCCGGGCCTGCAGAAATATTCGATTTCCATCTGTTCAAATTCCCTGGTTCTGAACACAAAGTTGCCGGGGGTGATCTCATTTCTGAAGGCTTTGCCGATCTGGGCTATGCCAAAGGGTACTTTTTTGCGGGAGGTGGTCTGGACATTTTTAAAGTTCACAAAAATGCCCTGGGCCGTTTCCGGCCGCAGGTAAATATCTTTGCCTTCGCCCTCCACAACCCCCTGCTTGGTTTTGAACATCAGGTTGAAGGCTTTGGGAAGGGTCCAGTCCAAAGCACCGCAATGGGGGCAGGTGATGTTTTTTTCAATGATGAAATCCAGCATGTCCCGGGGCGGGGTTTTTTCGCCGGCCCAGTTGGCAGGGGTGAGATCAGACTTGTTGTCAAACTGCCACCCTTCCACCAGCTTGTCGGCCCGGTCCCGGGATTTGCATTTTTTGCAGTCCATGAGGGGATCGGCAAAACTGCCCACATGTCCGGAAGCCACCCAGGTTTGCGGATTCATGAGAATGGCGGCATCCAGTCCCACCATATCGGTTCTCTCGATGACAAATTTTTTCCACCAGGCCTGTTTCAGGTTGTTGAGCAGCTCCACCCCCAGAGGGCCGAAATCCCAGGAATTGGCCAGGCCGCCATAGATTTCCGAGCCCGGATATACAAATCCCCTGCGCTTGGAAAGCGAGACAACCTTGTCCAGCAATGTTTCTTCTTTCTTGTTTTTCCCCATTCTTTATCTCCATATTCTGGTTTGAACTGCCTGTGATTGGCTCCGGGCAATTCATTGTTTATATGTTATTCGGATAAGTTGATTTATGTAGTACACTTTCAAGAGAATGAAAAGGGGTAAGATGATTTTTGCGCAATTTATCTTGTTGATTTTATGGCTCCGGGGTGGTAGAGTGCGCATCCTGTTGCCGGTGTTGCATGCTTTGCAGCCCCTTTCATGAAACACGGCGGTCACAGCACCCGCCTTAACAAAACTGGAGGTTTTCTTGAACGAACTGCTCTGGCTGGCCATGCTGGCTGTCAATTTTGGATGCATCCTTCTCACTTACAGGTTTTTCGGACGTACGGGACTTTATGCCTGGGTGCCCCTGGCTGCCATTGTGGCCAACATCCAGGTGATCAAGCTGGTGGAGCTGTTCGGCATCACCGCCACTTTGGGCAATATTGTCTATGCCTCCTCTTTTCTGGTCACTGATATCCTGTCTGAAATGTATGGCAGAAAACAGGCACAAAAAGCGGTGTTCATTGGATTTTTTTCCCTGGTGTCCATGGCGGTGCTCATGAACCTGGCCCTGCTGTTCACCCCGGCACCGGATGATTTTGTCCAGGACAGCCTGTTTGTTGTTTTCGGGTTTATGCCAAGAATTGCCGGAGCCAGTCTGCTGGCATACCTGATTTCACAGACCCATGACGTCTGGGCATATGATTTCTGGCGCAGGCGGTTTCCCGGCACGCGCCTGATCTGGCTGCGCAACAACGCCTCCACCATGGTCAGCCAGTTTATCGATTCCACCGTGTTTACCCTTCTGGCCTTCTGGGGGGTTTTCCCTTCCGTTGTCCTGGTGCAGATTTTCTGGACCACCTATCTTATCAAATGGGTGGTGGGGGCCGCAGACACCCCCTTTATTTATCTGGCCCGGTACTGGTTTGACCGGGGAAAAATCCCCACATCGTGAACAGCCCCCCAGGGCTGAAAAATTGTCCGGCTTTCATGACAGTATTTTTGTAACAGGTTTTCCTTTTGTCGTGGTTCATGTGTTTTTTTGCCGGGCTGCCTGGTCAATGTCGATAATTTTTTGTTTCAGGTATGGTTTGGACTGGTAACTGGTGATCTGCATGATTTTCCGGGTCAGTTCGCCCAGTCTGTGGATATTGGTTTTGATGGTTTCCGCGGTTTTATAATGCGGGTCGTTTTTTTCCATATCCATCATCAGTATTTCAGAGTGGCCGGAAACAATCTGCAATGGCTGGTTCAGCTCGTGGCAGATGGCACCGGCCATTTCCAGCACCCCCTGGAGCCTTTCGCGTTCCCGCATTTTATTCTGCAGAACAATCATACGCCGTCCCACATTGATTCTCGCCTGCAGTTCAGCCATGTTATAGGGTTTGACAACATAATCATCTGCCCCGGCTTCCAGTCCCTGGACAAGATCTTCACTGTTGTTCCGGGAGGTGAGCAGAATCAGATACAACGGGTTTTGGTCTTTGTACTGCCGAAGCCTGCTGCACAGATCAGGACCGCTTAATCCCGGCATTTCCCAGTCCAGCAGGGCCAGCTGGGGGGCATCATCCTGCTGAAAGGCTTCGAATGCCGTATTTCCGTCCTCAGTGCTGATGACAGTGTATTCCCATTTGGTCAGAACCGCCTGGAGCATGGTACGGGACACAGTATCATCTTCAGCAATCAGTATTTTCATGAAATACTCCTTTAATGCGGTGTTTCAGGCACATATCTTCCTGCCGGAAGAGTGTTTCATATTTCTGGTCCCATGGTTGTTTTAACCTGCATGAACCGGTATTCCAGCTCGTCCATCAGGGTGATCAGTTTTTCTGTATCCTTGTTTTGGCAAGCCTTTTCCATGGCCCGGGCAGTTGTGTGCATGTGCCGGGCAGACATGTTTGCAGCAGCACCTTTTATTTTGTGGGCCTGGGTTCCTGCCTGATCTGCTTTGCCTTGTTCCACAAGGGTCCTGGCTGCAGCCAGCTGTTCCGGCATGTCTGATAAAAACTGGGCCATTATTTTTTTTGCCAGATTTTGATCCCCCATCACCCGGTTTAGGAATTCGGTCCGGTCAAAGACACAGGTATCTGCATCCGGGTTGCTGCTGTCACAGGTCCGGGCCTTTGGGCCGGTGTTCATCCCCTCGCCATGCAGAACTGTATTTTTCCGGGGCAGCCATTTTTTCAGTTCATCTGCCAGTGCCACCGGATTGACAGGTTTGGTAACATAGCCGTTCATCCCGGCGGCAAGGCACACTTCCCGGTCACCGGACATGGCAAGGGCGGTCATGGCAATAATGGGCACATCATGACTGCAGACACGGGACTGCGGGCTGCGAATGTGACGGGTGGCTGCCAGCCCGTCCATTTCAGGCATCTGCACATCCATGAGCACCAGGTCATAGCAGAAGGTTTCCAGGGCCTGCACTGCCTGGAGGCCGTTGGCCACGGCATGGGCATGCAGGCCCATTTTTTCTAAAATGCCCAGGGCTACCTGCTGGTTGATGATATTGTCTTCAGCAAGCAGAATGTGCACATTGCTGTCCAGATTCAGTTTCAGGGAATCCCTGGCTGTGTGGCGGGTGGCAATGGGCTGGGGGGTGGTATGGTTTTCTTCTGCCAGGGCAAGGGATAACACACCCTGCAATTCCTGGGGTTGTGCCGGTTTGGTCAGATAACCGCAGAATCCTATGTCTGCAAATTGTCTGGTATCACCACGGGTTCCCAAAGAATTGAGCATTACCATACGGGTGCTGTTTAAATGTGGGTCTGCCTGGATGGCTGTGCCCAGGTCTTTGCCGTCCATGTCCGGCATCTGCATATCAATGATCGCCACCTGGAAAGGATCTTCTTCATCCAGGCCCATGGCTAACGCCGCAAGCGCCTGTGTGCCGCCGGCAGCATCTGATGGCCGCATACCCCAGGAAATCATGTGTTTGGTCAGAATTTCCCGGTTGGTGGCATTGTCATCCACAATCAATACCCTTATGCCATGCAGGTCTGCGGGTGATATATCCCTGGTCTGGGCGGTCAGGGCCTGTCTGCCCAGATCAGCGGTGAACCAGAATGTCGACCCCCTGCCTGGTTCGCTCTCAACACCGATAGTGCCCCCCATGATTTCCACCAGCTGCCTGGAGATGGCAAGACCCAGGCCGGAACCCCCGTACTGTCGGGTGGTGGAGGCATCCACCTGGGAAAATTTGTGAAACAGCAGGGCCATTTTATCCTCAGGAATGCCGATGCCGGTGTCCTGGACAGTGAAACGCAGCATGACCCTTTCCAGGGTTTCAGATACCAGTGAGACCCGTACCGCCACCTCACCGGCAGGGGTGAATTTAATGGCGTTGCCCGTCAGGTTGGTGAGAATCTGGCGCAGCCTTCCTGGATCTCCCTGGAGCAGTGCCGGGACTTCAGGGTCGGGGCTGCAGATCATTTCCAGCCCTTTTTGCTGGGCCCGCAATGCCAGGGAAGCGGCAAAATCGTCCAGCAGACTCACCAGGTTAAAATCCAGTATTTCCAGGTCCAGCTTGCCGGCCTCAATTTTGGAAAAATCCAGGATGTCATTGATAAGATTCAACAGCGCTTCCCCGCTGGTGCGCACAATCTGTGCATACCGCTGCTGTTCCTGGTCAAGTTCGGTTTCCAGAAGCAGTCCGGTCATACCGATGATGCCGTTCATGGGGGTGCGGATTTCATGGCTCATGTTGGCCAGAAATTCGCTCTTGGCAATGTTGGCCATTTCTGCCTGCACTGCCATGGTATTGGCGCGGGCGGTCTGTTCTTCAAGGTCGGTTTCCGCCTGCTTGCGCTCTGTGATATCGCTGTGGGAGCCGGCCATGCGGAATGCTCTGCCCGCATCATCACGAATGGCTTCCCCTTTGGCAAGTATCCATACCAGCGTGCCGTTTTTATGCTTCATGCGAAATTCAATGGCATATTTTTCAATTTCGCCGTTTAAATATCGCTGTACATATTCTTCGACCCGGTCCCGGTCTTTTTCATAGAGCAGATCAATAAATGTGGTAAACCTGTTTTCCAGTTCATATTCCTGGTATCCCAGCATTTCTTTCCAGTGTCTTGACAAAAACAGGTCATTGGTACGCAGATCCCAGTCCCAGATGCCGTCACTGGTGCCGTTAATGGCCAGTTCAAAGCGTTCCTTGGTTTCCTGAAGCGTTTTCTGGGCCTGTTTCTGGAGGAAAACAGAAGATTGCAGTCTGGTGTGCTGGGCTGCTGCCTGTTTGTCGATACGCCGCAGCAGCAGGAAAAACAGGGCGGACAGAGCGGCAAAAGTCAGGATGCCTGCACCGGTTCCAATTATTATGAGTGCTGTGTATGCTGCCTTTTGTTCTGAAATATCTGCCATGATCAGCAGGTCGCCCACTTCAGTTTTGGACACATCCAGCAGGGGGCTTGCCATGATGTGCCATGTGCGGTCACTGAACCGGGTTTCTGCAACGGTTGCTGCATGAACATGGTTGTTTTCTCCCACAAATGCTGCAGCTTTGTCCGGAAAGGGAGTCAGGGTGGAATAAATCAGTACATCCTGGTCAAATCGGTCCCAGTCAGCTGTGCGGCCGAGCATCGTCATGCCCGCTTCCCAGCTGCTGCGCTTCAAAGCAGTTTTGCGGATGGCCACGGCCAGTTCAGCACCGGTCTGGTGGTGGATGCTGCCAAGGACATCCTCGATTTCCTTGCCCAGTTCCACATACCCTGCTAGCGCACCATCGTCAAAAACCGGCTGCACCACCCGCAGGGTAAAGGTGCCCAAAGGTCCCAGCTCAATGCCGGAAGCGGTTTTTCCGGTTTTTTCTGCCTTTATGGCTGTGAACCGCTGGATATGGTCAGAATGTTTTTCAGGTTTGTGGACCCTGAGCAGACAGATACGGCCGGGATCCAGAAAGTAAAAATGGGTAATGGCGTACCGGGTTTTCAGTCCGTTAAAAACAGGGGCATACCTGTCCAGCAGTTTTCGGCGGTCTCCGGCGGCAAGCGTTTTGGCAAGATCTGTCTGCTTTATCAGGATATCCTGCATGGCTGTCATGGCCCGGGACTGTTCATCCAGGGCCTGGGAAAACTCGCTGTCTGCCTGGGTAAGAATCCGCTGCCCGGTTTTGTTCAGCTGGGTGTTCTGGTGGTATGCCATCAATGCAGTGAAACCGGCTGCAAGCAGCACAAAGACGCAGACCAGCGGAATCATCAACCGTTTCAGAACCGGCGTGAATGACATATCAGCACCATTCCTGAAAAAAATTTTATCCATCCCCTTTTTCACGGACTCACGGCCTTATACTGTGGTAAACTGTCTTGATTTCGCTGGAGTATACGGTTTGCAGCCAATAAAATCAAGGATAACCTCGTCAGCGGTGGCAGGCAAACCGGGCTGCCGCTGTGTAACGGGTACCATTGTCCGGATCAAAATAAAAGAACTTGTTTTTTTGAAAAATGCCTGGTACATACCTGAACAACAACTGCGGCTGAAGCCGCTTGTATATTAGCAGGACCTGCTGCCGCGCAGCAGAACAAACAACATAAAAAAACAGTAAACTGGCTATGAAGGTCCATTCTTTTTAACAAAAGAAGATGCTTTCATGGCTTTTTTTGTCTGGGTCTTTTTATAGATAATGCGGGTCATGGGCAAAAAGTGTTCATTGTTAATGATAATTTTTTACCAGATTTAACAGCAAAAAGGAGGCATATTTCATGCGTACAAAAACTATTGCAGCGTTGTTTATGATTCCGGCGGCATTCATGATCCTGGCGGTACATTCGGCTCAGGCCCATTTCGGTGCCATCATTCCGTCCGATGACATAATCACCCAGGATGATGACAAAACCCTGGATGTGCAGGTCAAATTTATCCATCCCATGGAAATGCACTATATGGAGATGGCCAAACCCAAACAGTTCGGTGTGCTGCACGATGGCAAAAAGACCGATTTGATTGGCAGTCTTGCAGCGGTAAAAGGAAAAAGCCCGGATCAGGATCAGGAGTTTACCTTCTGGAGCACCGGATATCAGATCCGCAGACCGGGTGACTATACCTTTTATGTTGCACCCGCCCCTTATTGGGAGCCGGCTGAGGATCTTTTCATCGTGCACTACACAAAAGTCTGTGTAAATGCATTCGGCCTGGAAGAGGGATGGGATCAGCATGTGGGACTGGAAACAGAAATCATCCCGTTTACACGTCCTTACGGGCTCTGGACCGGCAATCTGTTCACCGGTCAGGTGCTGCTCAAAGGCAAACCCGTGCCCTTTGCCGAAGTGGAGATCGAATATCTGAATGAAACCCCGGGAAATATCAATATTGTGGTCCCGCCGGCAGATCCCTATGTCACCCAGGTGGTCAAGGCCGATGTAAACGGTGTGTTCAGCTATGCCATGCCCAAAGC
Organism: Desulfotignum sp.; assembly: GCA_035268565.1. Lineage (GTDB taxonomy): Bacteria > Desulfobacterota > Desulfobacteria > Desulfobacterales > Desulfobacteraceae > Desulfotignum. The sequence goes on from DATFKQ010000043.1 coordinate 7,826, forward strand.
AGGCTGGTGGGGTTTTTCTGCACTGAACCAAGCTGAGTGGACACTCACCCATGATGGCCGGGAAAAAGGCGTGGAGATCGGCGCGGTCTACTGGGTCCGGACACGGGATATGAAATAAGCGGAGGTCAAGATGAAATATGTGAATTGTTTGCTTGCTGTCTTGTTTGTGGTATTGTCGTTTTCTGCGGCTGCCGTGGCACACAAGGTGAACCTGTTCGCCTATGCTGAAGAAGGGACCATTTTTACGGAGAGCTATTTCCCTGACGGCAGAGCGGTGGAAGGGGGAAAAGTACTGGTTTATGACAGCAAAGACACGCTGCTTCTGGAAGGGGCGACCGATACAGAAGGCTTGTTCAATTTTGACATTCCAAAGGGTGATGATTTGAAAATCGTGATTGATGCAGGTATGGGGCACAAAAACAGTTTTACACTCAAAAAGGCCGAAGTGGAGGCCGGAAAATGACACGCATGCAAAAAGGGCTTGCCATAGGACTGTTGTGCCTTTTTCTGGCGGGGCTGTCCAATCCCTTGTGGGCCCAAACCCCGCCTGAAAACAGTACCGGGGAGGTCATCGCTCTTTTGAAAGAACAGAACAGCGCACTCTCGGCTGATCTCAGACGGATTCAGCGGGAGATAGCTGCGTTACGGGCAGATCTTGACCAACCCGGTGTGAAGGATGTGTTTGCCGGTATCGGCTATATATTCGGGCTGTTCGGTGCAGCCGCCTTTGCCGCATCCCGGCGAAGGGAGTAGGTGATGCATATTTCCGACGGTGTCCTTCCTCTTGCCGTAACGATCGGCGGCTATGCAATCAGTGCAGGGATTGCGGCCTGGAGCGCCCGCCGCATTCACAGCCGGGACCTGCCCAAAATAGCGGTGGTCACATCCGCTTTTTTTGTGGCCTCCCTGGTGCACATTCCCTTTGGCCCCACCAGCGCCCACCTGCTGCTGCCGGGTCTGGCAGGTGCCCTGCTGGGCCCGGCCGCGTTTGTGTCCATAGGCCTGGGGCTGCTGCTGCAATGTGTATTGTTCCAGTTCGGCGGTATCACTGCGTTAGGGGCCAACGCAGTGATGATGGGGGTGCCCGCGGTGATCTGCGGCTGGTTTTTCCAACAGGTCAGGGGCCGGGTCCGGATGCCCCAGGCTGTGGCAGGCGGTTTGGCCGGGGCTTTGGGAACCTTTCTGGCCGCTGTTTTTTTGGCAGGGCTTCTGGCCGCCGGGGGAGAGGATTTTTTCGGGGTTGCCAAACTGGCCCTGGCCGCGCATGTGCCGGTGATCGTGATCGAAGGCGTGGTCAGCGGTTTTACCATCGGGTTCCTGGCCAGGGTCAAGCCTGCGCTGCTGCAGTCCTCTTTCCGGGATGCGGCCGGGCTGGTGCATGACTGAGGTCCATCATATCCAGGTGCCGCTGTGGTATCTGCCGCTGCTGGTATTGATTCCGGCAGCAGTGACTGCGGCTGCGGTGCCATGGCTGCGCAGCCGGTTAAAAAAACAGGTGGTCCCCGGCAATGTGCCGGACTGGTCCATCCCGCCCCTGGATGACGGCCGGGGGCAAGGCACCTCTTTGATCCACCGCTGGGATGTGCGCTGCAAGATCGTGACCATGCTGGCCTACAGCTTTGCCGTTGCATCGCTGCGTCATCCGGCTGCCGCTGGCGCTGCAGTGCTGATTTCCCTGGCAGTGCTCCTGGCGGCAAAGGTATCCTTTCACAAGGTGGTGCTGCGGGTATTGGCCCTGGCCGGTTTTCTGGGAATGCTGCTGATTGTGATGCCCCTGACAGTGCCGGCAAACCCCGGGGATACCCTGCTGGTTTTCGGGTCCCTGGAGTGGCTGGAGGTGAATGTGAGGGGGATTGTTCTGGCGGCCACCATCGGGGCCAAGGCAATGGCGGTTGCCCTGCTGATGGAACCTTTGCTGGCCACCGCACCGCTGCCTGTGACCCTGCATGGGCTGTCCCGGCTCGGGGTGCCGGAAATGGCCGGACAGATGGTGCTGCTCAGCTACCGGTATCTGCATGTGTTCAGCCACGAGGCCCGGCGCATGACCGCCGGTATGAAAGCCAGGGGATTTGAAAAAAAAACCAACCTGGACACCCTGCGGGCCCTGGGCAATTTTCTGGGCATGATCTTTGTCCGCAGTTTTGAGCGCACCGAACGGGTGTTTGATGCCATGCAGGCCAGGGGATACAAAGGCCGTTTTCCCGATCCCGGCCGGCTGCGGATCCAGTGGCGGGATATCCTGCTGACCGGTGTATGGATTGCCGCCGGCACCGCCCTTGTCTGGTTTGACTGGGTGAAAGGGTAAAGGAAATCATTTATGGGGCAAATATCGGCAGACAGTCACACCACCAGCGTTTATACAGGCACAGCTGTTTCCCGCAGCCATGGTGCGGATTCAAAACCTGGCGCGGCGAATCCCCTTTTCTGCGTGCACAGATTGGGGTATGCCTATCCCGACGGCATAACTGCCCTGTCCGGCGTGGACCTGGAGATCTTTTCAGGGGACCGCACCGCCCTGGTGGGGCCGAACGGCTCCGGCAAGACCACGTTGATCAAACTGCTGAGCGGGTTGCTGGCGCCAGAACAGGGACATATACTTTATCAGGGCCGGCCGTTGACCAAAAATCACCTGGAGGAAAGCCGGCTGACCATGGGGGTGCTGTTCCAGGATCCGGACGACCAGCTGTTCGGCCACACGGTCATCGATGATGCGGCCTTTGGCCCCCGGAGCCAGGGAAAATCCCGGGAGGCCGCGGTTCAGTGTGCCAGACAGGCCCTGCACCAGGTCAATCTGGAACATCTGGCCTATAAGGAACCCCACAACCTGAGTTACGGCCAGAAAAAACGCGCCGCCCTGGCCGGTATCCTTGCCATGCAGCCGGATGTGCTGATACTGGACGAACCCACCGCCAACCTGGACCCGGGGCAGGAGGCGGTGTTCCTGGACCTGCTCAAGGCATTTGACGGCACCCTGATCTGTATCTCCCACGACCTGATTTTCCTGTACGAGCTGTGTGAAAAAGCGGTGGTGCTGCATCACGGCAGCATCCACCACAACTACACCATGCGCGAACTGGTTTCCCGGCGCAGTGCATTGCGGGACCACGGCCTGGATTTTTCCTTCCGCATGGCCATCCCGGCCAATGGTGTTTCTGTGCATGAAGAAAACGAAATTACCGGTAGAGAAAATCCGTCAGATGCATCTGCGGGAAAACCGGGTTACGTATCCGGGCATCCCCCCCTGGTCCGCCTGGAAAAATACGGGTATGTCTACCCGGACGGCACCCCCGGGCTCCAGGACTTTTCCCTGGATATCCATGAAGGGGAAAAGACAGCCATTGTGGGGGAGAACGGGGCAGGCAAATCCACCCTGCTGGCGTGCCTGTGCGGACTGCGCCGGGGGCAGGGGGCCTTGTATTTCAAGGGAACCCCGGTGACCAAAAAACAGTACAAAGATTTGTGGCGCAGGGCAGGCCTGGTTTTCCAGGATTGTGCTGACCAGCTGTTCTGTGCCAGTGTAGAAGAAGAGATGCTTTTCGGCCTGCGCCGGCTGGGACTTTCTTCTGACCAGTGCCGGCACCGGGCTGCTGATGCCCTGGCCCGGGTGGGGCTGGCAGGCTTTGAAAACCGGGTGCCCCTGCACCTGTCCGGCGGGGAGCGCAAACGCCTGGCCCTGGGCTGTGTGCTTGCCATGGAACCGGACCTGCTCATCCTGGATGAACCCACAGCCGGGCTGGATCCCCGGGGAGAAGAACAGCTCATGGCCATTTTGGAAACCTTTGACAAAACCCTGCTGCTGGTGAGCCATGATATGTTTTTTATAGAAAAACTGACCCAGCGCACCCTGGTGATGCACCAGGGCCGGGTCATAAGGGACCTGCCCACCCCTGATTTCATGCAGGATGACAAACTGTGCAGCCTCAACGGGCTGTCGTTTTCCTACCGGCAGCGCACCACCACCGCCATCCAAAAACTGCAGCATGAACATGAGCACCGCCACCCCCACCTGCATATCCATGAACACCCCCACCGCCATGGCCGCACCGTGCACACCCACCCCCATGAGCACCTGCACGATCATGCCCACCGGTTTGTGCACACCCATCCCGGGGGAGAGAGTACCCATGACCATGCCCAGCGCCTGTTACATGACCATGGCCATCCCGGTCATGAGGCCGAACCCCATGACCATCCCCATGAATGAGGTTATGGTGACGGTATCGGTTTTAACGCGGATTTTCTGCCTTCCGGTTCCAGAACCACGCGGCTGCGCGGCAAATGTCCCGGAAGTTTTTCCCGGAGAAACAGGATCAGCTTTTCCCGTACGTCACAGCGCAGATCCCAGGCGGTTGACGAATCTTTGGCGCTCATCAAAGCGCGGATTTCCACTGTGTGCTCGGTGGCATTCGTGACCTGCAGCACGTTGACTTTTTTGTCCCATCGGTCATTGTTTTCAAGGATGCGGGTGAGTTCCTGCCGCAGGTCTTCTATGGGTACGGTGTAGTCTGCGTATATAAAGACCGACCCCAGGATATCGGCTGAAGCGCGGGTCCAATTCTGAAAGGGCTGTTCGATGAAATAGGATATAGGCAGAATGAGCCGGCGCAGGTCCCAGATCCGGAGCACCACATAGGTCAGCGTGATTTCTTCAACCCTACCCCATTCGCCTTCAACAATCAGCACATCGTCCACCCGGATCGGCTGGGTAAAAGCGAGCTGAATACCGGCGATAAAATTTCCCAGCGTTTTTTGGGCGGCAAAGCCCATGACAATACCCATGATACCGGCGGAAGCGATCAGACTCACCCCGACCTGGCGCACAGGTTCAAAAGTGATCAGCATCAGGGAAATTGTTAACAGGATAATGAGCGTTTTGATTATGTTTTCGATCACGCGGATCTGGGTATGGATGCTCCGGGCCCGCAGGTTATCACTGATCGTGATGTCGTACTGCTTGACAATGATATCGCGGATCAGGTGAACAAAGGTGATGGCCAGCCACCCGAAAGATGCGATCAGCCATAAAGTTACCATATTGGACAATACGGCATGCGGTCCTTCGGGTAAATCCATGAACGGCAAAGCTGAACGCAGGCAAAAAGCCGGAATAAGGGAAATCAGGGACGGCTGCAGCAGATGGAGGTTGATCTTGAAGCTGATAAAAGAAAGTTTTTTCAGCCAGCGCAGGAGGATGTAAGAAACGATCTTGTAAAGGATGAAACCGAGCACGAGGGCAGCCGCAGCGATAACAATTGATTGAAAGGCGGGATTATTCCATTTGAATGGCATGCGGTTATCCTCCTTGACTGAAAGGCAGCGGTCCGCGCGGGTTTGTAAAAAGCATTCTCAGCACCAGGGGTTTAAATACATACGATAACAGCCGCCGCAGATTGCGTTTGTGATTTCCTGCAGGCATGAATTCCAAAATAACCCAAAAGCGTCCACAAGTCAACGCCCAATTGGCCGCCGTTGCGTATGCCGAGATCGACCCGCTGCTGCCAAAACATCAATCTGGTGACCCCGACCCATTATTCCGCAGCCATTCTCAAGGCCTTGGGGGATCGCTGCAACACAGGGACTCCGCCTGCCCATCGTGTATAACACCTGCGGCTGGGAGCGGCAGGAGATTCTTTCCAAATATTGACAATGATTGTATTTTTGTTATTATGAAATGAAATCGTCTCTTAAATTGAGGAGGGCAGTATGCATATCTCACTCACACCAGAACTTGAAACCAAAGTTAAGCAAAAAGTAGCATCAGGTTTTTACAACAATGCCAGTGAAGTGATTCGGGATGCTTTGCGGTTCTGGGAAAAAAACGAAGAATTGGTACAGCACATGAAACTTGAAATATTAAAAGAACGCTTATTGATCGGTGCTGATCAAGCTAAACAGGGGGAATTTGTTGAGCAATCCGTAACCGAAATAGTTTCTGAGATCAGAAATGCGTAAATACCGCCTCACTCCTTCCGCAAAATCAAATTTAATTGAAATCTGGAATTATACTGTTGAGGCTTGGGGTGAGAAACAAGCTGAAAAATACCTTCAGGAAATCGAAGACAAGCTTAATAAACTTACGGCTAATCCCGAACTTGGAAAACCTCGACCTGAAATTTCGCCCGGGTATTATTCCTTTCCTGCGCAGAAACACACCATCTTCTATCTAAACTCAGGTAGTCACATTGATATTATTGGTATTTTGCATGGAAAAATGGATATAGATAAAAATTTGATGTAAGTTTTTACCGTAACCAACTGAGCTATAGTATAATTCTGTTGCCATGATTTATCTAAAACCAGCATTGGATAACAGGGAGTCTTGGGGCTATAGCGGAAATGGTGCAGACGGCAGCAGAGCTGAAAATTGGTTGTGTTTCAGTTATTGAAACGGCGGGTGACAAATTAAGTGCCTTAACCTGGCGTATCCTTGTTCGTGACAAGGCGGATGAAAAAGATGACCCCACAATGATACGGCATCTTCATGACCTTGTCGCATTGGGAAAAATGATTTAAGAAACGGAAAATGACTTTGTGTCTTCGGCCAAAGAGTCTTTACAGCGGGATCAAGCGCGCAGAGGAGGTAATCTTATTGCTGATATGTCTGTTGCTGATAGATTGGCAAAAGCCTTGAAAGTCTTGAAACAGGACTGTTTGTACCAAAGAGAGTATGAACGTTTTGTTGCCAGCATGTCCTATGCTGCCGAGGAAGAACTGATAAGCTTTGAAGAGGCGGTTCATTTGTTCAAGGATTGTTCCTAATTGTTCAGCAGCTTTTGTCCCATAGCGCTTAGCTATTTTGAAGTCCTTGAAATGTTTTTTTACTCTTTGTTTGTCAATATCACTTCAGGCCGCGGGAGGAGCGGTGTAATACTCGAATTTACCTGGTTCGTCATTTGGTGCTTCGTTGTAGATTGCAAAAATCCACTGTTCTGTGAAAAATTTATCCTTGTCGACATAAGGTTGGATGATTTGATCTTCGGCATTAGTGGCATAGGCATGTGCCTTACCGTCCATATTGCAGTCACGGCACGCCGGAACCAAATTACACGGTAAAATGGCAAATTGGGGGAAGTGTGTTTTAGGCAGGAAATGGTCAAGATTACGTGGAGTGCCAATCCCGCCACAGAATGGACAGTTTTCTTTTGCGGCATTCAGTAAAGCATCATAAATTTTTCTGGCTGGTTTTCCAATAGGCACAAAATATTGGTCATAAACTTTGATTATTTCAGATTTTTTTAAGGTGTTGATAGCAATGGGGTCTTGATTATGTGAGCTATTAATTGGTTCAATTGCGTGCAATTGACCATTGGATGCTGCTTCTGCATATGGTGTTTCTACAGTCACAAGAGCTGGTTTGCTCTCGCTCAATTTTCGGTATAGGTCTGCGTTACCAGTTATTCCGTCCAGACATTAATTAAACCGATAAAATTGCATCAAGTGCCGGAAACCAAAAAATTCAAATGGCCCGTTCCGACAAGGCGGCCATGGCATTATCCTTGGAGCTGAAAAGCTGATACGCGTGAAAAACATATTCTCATCCATTCCAGAGCCTATCCAGGAGGAAATGTTTGAAGACCTGCTCAAGACTGACAATATCCGCATTGAACGGATTCTGTCCCGGGGTCAGTCCTCTCCGGCCCAGGGGTGGTACGACCAGACCGAGCACGAGTGGGTGATCGTGCTGGAGGGAAGCGGTATTCTCCTGTTTGAAGACGGCAGGGAAATCACACTGACCAGAGGAGATTATCTCCATATTCCCGCCCATGTGCGGCACCGGGTAACCTGGACCGATCCGGACCGGGTCACGGTGTGGCTGGCGGTGTTCTACAGTGGCTGATCAAAGGCGCATTTCCGTCGAACAGCGCCCTGATTGATTGTTCTGAATGGTAATGGTCGTCTGAATTCGCGGGGTTCATAACAGACCCAGGGCATAGCGGATCTCATCTTCAAGAACGCCGATGCTGTCGGGCAGAAACCCCTCCAGAGCGGTCCGCGACTGCCGGTCCCCGATCCGTCCCAGGGCCCAGGCACACATGGACCGTACCCGGTCATCACTGTTTTCTTTAAAACACCGGATCAGGTCTTTTACATACCTGGTATCACGGGTATTGCCCATGGCCCGGGCCACATTCATCTTCCACTGCCACAGCCGGTCCGGCCCCATGTAGAACATGTGGGGCCATACCCTGGCTGTAAAATGGGATTCATCCATATTGAGCAGAGAAGAGAGCCTGAAATCCTTTTCCTTGGCAGCCACCCGCTCATTGACCGGCAGATCGGCAGCCAGCCAGGGGGCATTTCTGGGGCAGACGTTCTGGCACCGGTCACATCCATAGACGTAAATGCCCATGGGTTCCCGAAGTTCCCTGGGGGTGAGGTCCTGTCCGAAATAGGTCAGATAGGAGATGCATTTTCCGGGATCAATGGTGCCGTTACCATTCAGGGCCCGGGTGGGGCAGGCGGTGATACAGGCATTCCGGCACCAGTCCGGGCACCCCATCTCTATGCTGGGGCTGTCCGGATCAAAGGCCCGGTCCACCACAACGGCGATGGGCAGAACCCAGGACCCCTGCCTGGCCACTTTATTGGAGTAGAACAGGCAGTTTTTTCCAAAGGTGCCCATGCCGGCCCGGGCCGCTGCCATCCGGTGGGGCAGGTTAAAGGGCACTTTTGAGTCAATACCGCTGTCCCGGAGAAAGGACCGGAAAGCCTTGATGCGCCTGGACAGGCCGTCTTTGGTCACCCGGTCGTCATCCAGGTAGCACCGGCCGAAATGCCCCTCCATCTGCCGGGGAAACCGTTTTTTGAAGTAGACCTCCATGAGGACAATGATGGTTTGGGCACCAGGCATGACCGTTTTCGGATCGGTCCCGTCCATGAGCTTCAGCCCTGCGGCCTCGGCCCAGCCGTATGCATCCTGCCGGTCTTTGAGAAAATCCAGATGGGTGTCAAAGGGCTCGGCCGTGGTAAACCCCACATCTTCGAACCCCAGTTCGCAGGCCTTTGCGATAATGTCCTCTCTGGTCAGGCAAGTCATATCACCCCCCGTTTCCGGGCCAGGTGCTGCTGTACTCTGCGGTAAATGTCTGCTGCCATCTGCCCTTTTCCTTTTTTTGTTTTGCGTGTTTACGTTACCTTGTTCATAACCTGCCGGGATCAAAATACCGGATCTCATACTTGTAGCTCTGTTCCACCAGAAATAACTGGCGGTTCAATGCAAATTCCTGTTCGTCCGTGCCCTTGGATACCAGGGTATAAAACCGGGACAGCTTTTCCTTGGGCCTGAGAATCCGCCCGAGGCGCTGGGCCTCTTCCTGTCGGGAGCCGAAGGTGCCGGAAATCTGGATCATGACATTGGCATCGGGCAGGTCAACAGCAAAATTGGCCACCTTGGAAACAACCAGTACCCGGCAGGTTCCCGTCTTAAAGTCCGCGTACAGTTTTTCCCTGTCTGGATGCCTGGTTTTCCCGGTGATCAAAGGTGCATCCAGGGCCACTGCCATGGTTTCCAGCTGGGAAATATACTGGCCGATGATCATGATGCTGTCATCCGGGTGATTGGCAATGAGTTCTCTGGCAATGTCTATCTTCAAAGAATTTTCCGATGCAATCCGAAACCGCTGCCGTTTGGAGGCCAGGGCATATTTCACCTCTTCATCCGGGGGGAGGGAAACCCGGTACTCCGTGCACAGAGCTTGTGCAATAAATCCCTTGTTCTCCAATGTTTTCCATGGAATGTCATACCGCTTGGGACCGATCAGGGCAAACACGTCTTCTTCTTTCCCGTCTTCCCGGACCAGGGTGGCGGTCAGCCCCAGCCGCCGTTTGGCCTGTATGCCGGTGGTGGCCCTGAAAACCGGGGCCGGCAGCATGTGCACCTCATCGTAAATAATCAGCCCCCAGTTGTTTTGACTGAAAATGTTAAGATTGTGCATGGGTTCTGTCTTGTTTTGCCGATGCGTGAGCATCTGATACGTCGTGATGGTCACGGGTTTTATATTTTTTGCAAGTCCTGTGAATTCTCCGACAGCATCCGGATCAAGGCTGGTTTTTGCCAGCAGTTCATTGCGCCATTGGTGGACCGAGACATTATTGGTGGAAATGATCAATGTATGCCCGGCTATACTGGAAATGACCCCCAGCCCGATAATGGTTTTTCCTGAACCGCAGGGCAGGACAATGATACCGTTTCCCCCGGAAGACCGCCCTCCCTGGTAAAAAATATCCACGGCTTCTTTTTGATAGTCCCGGAGTGCAAAGGCGTTTCCCGAAGTGTCCTTATCTTTGAGTGCCAGGGCCAGGGCATCGCCGGTCACATATCCGCACAAATCTTTAACGGGATATCCGGCCTTGACCAGTGCCTGTTTGACATTTCCCCGCTGGTCGGTATCCACCAGCCACCCGTCTTTGACAGATTCTTTCAAAAAACCGCCCAGATCTTCATTTCGGCTGATCCGGTGTAAAATGACCTTGTCAAAGACCTGCAGCCGGAGCCGGTCAGGGGATTCTTTTGTCAGGACCAGCCGGCCGTAGACCCCGTACCATTCTTTTATATCCGACAACACATTCCCCGGCGGTTCATACCGGGAAAACCGGTGCAGACCATCCAGGATTGTCTCAAAGGGAATATCCAGGGCCGCGGCATTCCACATGGACAACGGACTGACCTTGTAGGTGTGGATATATTCCGGGGATTTTACAATTTCGGCAAAAAGCGCCAGAAAATCTCTGCACGGCCCGTACTCGGGATGTGCTGTTTCCAGCATCAGGGTCCGGTCGCTTTGAATGATCAGGGGGCCGTCCGGAGGCAGTGTTGTCACGACAAAACGTCCTCGATCCTGATTCGATACGTTTTTCGAAGATCTTTCAAAATGGCGGTCACTTTTTTCCTGTCATTCGACCCATAGCTGATTGTCATTCGTTCCTTGTCAACTTCAACGGGACATTTTCCCTTGACCAGTGCCTGGGTGAATATGTCAAGGATATACGCCTTTTGAAAATAGAGGGTCACAAATGTCTTTTGTTTTATAACCACCTGTTCCTTGACGACGGGTTGTTGTTTTTTCGCGGCTTTTTTCAGGTATCTGCTGGCAATTCCCTTTGGAGGCTGTGACAGTTTTGTGTTGGTATGCCTGATTTCAACCGGTGCCCGGGCCGCAATTTCCAGTTTTTCCAGCACCGTTTCAGGGGAACGGACAAGACAAAGGTCCCTGGAAATTTTTTCTACCACAAAATCATTGGCAAACGATGGGGGGGATTTTGCTTCCAGCAGCCCGCAGGTGTCATACAGAACAAATACGTCTGCCCGCCCGGCCCATTCCGAAAGTTCTGTGACAATGTTTTGCGGCAGCGGGGTTGCGCTGATACGGGTTAAAAATTTTTTCAAGTCAAATCCATCGTTTTCAACCATGAAAGCCATGATGCGTTTTCTGTCCAGCTTCATGACACAGATTTTATCTTCTGACATCATCTGACCGAAGGGGCTGATGCGGTCAATCATGTTGGCCGGATAGACATCTGATTCGATGTGGATCTCGTGATTCGGCAATATGGTTACCTTTGGCTCGGCAACGGCCCCGTTAATAAACCGGATGAACCTGTCGGTCATTTTGAATCCCTTGACCTGGCCCATGGAAGGAAAAATATCCTCCTGCTGTTTTTTTTCGTAAACCAGTTCCACATACCCCATGCATAAGGGGATATATTCCAGGAACCGTTCAATATACCGGCCCTCCACCCGCTGGAATGCATCTGTGTCCATGGGTTTCACTGTTGGCTCATAACCGCCATATTTTTCTTCAAAAAAATTGCAGTAACGCCCTTTTTTTTGGTCATATTTAGATGTATATCTTGGCTTTTCCGGAATAAGAAAGTATGGATCAAGGTCTTTCAACCGCTGGATCAATGAAGCGGTTGCATACCAGACACCGGGGGTATAGTGTTTCAGGTGGTCGAATATTTTTCTTCTGATTTTGCCGAAATCAAGAAACGGCATCACCCCGGTGGCACACCCCCGGGTGCTGAACCGGTCAAGTCTGCTCAGGGCATTGGAGGAATAGAATTCATTTCTGCTGCTTGAGTAGGAATTCACCAGCGTGTCAAAGATCATCTGCTCCTGGACCTGGAGGCTTTTTTTTACAAACGCCGTGTAAATTTCTTTATTGAATTCAATATAATTGTCCCGGAAAGACGGGTTGTAACTGGTGTAACCGGCATATTCACCTTTGGTATCATAATCGATAAAGTTCAGGCGCAATGCCAGGCTGTCAGTAAAATCGATCCAGTCCGATTCCCCGTGTTCGTTTACATCAGAGACGGCAAAAGGGTCTGAAATCAGTTTGGCCAGCCGTTTAAGATCCTGTTTGGAAAGTGTGTTTTCCCGCACAGACCGCTTCACTGTACGGCTGCTGATATAGTTGACAAACACATGGAGATCTTTTCTCAGATCCGGTACATGGTTTTCAATATCGGTCAATTCTGTTGTATCCAGCTGTTCTGCGTATTTTTCAGGCAAGGTCGTTTTTTTCATGTGTGTCATACTCATGGAAACATGGGTTGGTTCAAGGTGTCACGCGTTTCACGGCAAACCCCTGTTGCACCACGGCGTTTTCAATTATGTTTTCCAGCCCCTTTGGAAAGGCGATAAATCCATTGGGCAGAAAAAGGACGTCTTCATTGGATAACGCTTTCTCAAGGGATGCTTTTAAACCAATGTGTTTGATTTGTGCAACCAGCAGATTCCTGTGAACAATCTCGTTTCCCCGGTTTTTTTCAAGTTGTTGAAACACTTTTTTGAATGCGGGTAAATGGTGGATCAATCGGAAAAGCCATGGCGTATCCCGGATCTCTTCCAGATGCCGGCCCATCATCACCGGATCCGGGGCTGCAAAAATCTGTTTGTTTTCCACCCGGTACCTTGCCATTTTTGAAAATTGCGCCAGCACGGTCAAAGGGATTTTGTTGAAATCGATACAGGCGTTATCAGGATCTGTGACATAGTGTTTTTCGGGAACGTCCCCGGAGGGCGCGCCCATGCGACGGTGCAGGCGGTAACAGGTGACGGCTTCAAAGGCTGCCGTTTCCAGAATTCCCATTTCCCATCCAAGATGGCAGACCCGGTCGATATCCGGCTTTGTTCTAAAAGTACAGAACAGATCCAACGCCGGTTTCAGCTGCTCCGGATCGATCCATTCATCCGGTTTCAAACCGGCAAAAAGCACCTTCAGGGCCGACGGGCAGTCCAATGAATAGAAATGCGCAGCAAACCCCATATCTTTTGCAGCTTCTGTTTTCCACTGCCGGTACTGCCATGATTCTAAATTGCTGATACGAAAGGAACTGTTCCCGATCTTCAAACATCCGTCTTGATCAATACTAAATGCGCTGTCTTGTCCGAGCGGTTTCCCGTCCTGGCGGCCGATGCCTGCCAGCAATTTTCGAATCCGGTCTTCCGAGACGTTCCCTTTTTGGTCTGATGTAATGGGACGTTCAAACATACCGGGTAGATGGGCCTGGAATTCACCGGGAACAAGCAGGCAGATTCTTTCCAGTTTTGTTTTTTTGTTGAGTTCAGCCGGCCCTTCGCAAAAGGCCAGAAGTCCTTTCCGGATAAACCTTTGTTTGATGTCTTGAAAAACCTTTTGGTATTGCTGGGTGAATGTGCCGTATTTATACCCCTCTTGATTGCTGATCCGTGCAAAGGCGGAAATATCAACCGGTTCGTTTTGCACCAGCAGAAAGTGAAGCATCAAGACTTCTTCCCGGGTTAAACTGTTCAATGCACTTTTCAACCCCACATCAGAAGTGATCATGGTTTCAACAATTTCAGCCGATGCGGATTGCGGGGATGAGAATTGACGAAACTTGCAGATGGCCTTGACATCGGTCTGTGTCAATTCATTCCGGCACATTTTTTTGATAATATCAGCCTGTTTCACAGCCATCGCCTCCCTTTGTCAATCATGGAACCTCATATAAAAAAATCTGATCCGGATGTCAATCCATCTTGCGGGTTGTTGTTGCGGATCCGTCCCAAAGCCCAGGCGCACATGGACCGCACCCGGTTATATCACCCCGCGTTTCCGGGCCAGGTGCATCATCTGATCGGTCATGGTTTCCGGCGGCATCCGGTAGTCTGCCCCGGATTTGGACACAAGGGTCAAGGCCTCCACGGGACAGACAGACACACACAGGCCGCAGCCGATGCACCGGTCCAGATCCACCCGGGCACTGTCCTCTGCACTGAGCGCCAGTGCTCCCATCTGGCATCTGTCCAGGCAGGCTTCACACCCCGTGCAGGCATCGGCATCCACCCGGGCAAAATGGTTGGAAAACACAAGATCCGCCGGTTTCGGATGTTTGTTCAGGGCCCGTAGCACCCCGCAGCAGTCTCCGCAGCAGTTGCACATGCCGCCCGGGTTCTGAGAGGTGGCGGGCTGGGTCACCAGCCCGGCCTCCCTGCAGTCTGCCAGGATTTTTTCCGCCTCTGCCAGGGAAATTTCCCGCCCCATGCCCCGGTCCAGGTAATACCGGCCCATGGAACCGAACATGAAACAGGCTTCAAGGGGTTTGCCGCAGTCATGGTCCACCAGGGCGGCGGTCTTGCGGCAGATACAGTCCGTGACCACAATGGCGGGCTTGTCCCTGAGAATGGCCAGGGCATCCTCAGGGCTTGCCACATGATGTGTCACGTCAATGGATTTGTGGACCGGGATGGTCCGCAGGAAATATTCAGCCCCTTTCTGCATGGCATGGTCAAACGCCTCGTCAAAATACTGCCTGGCCATGGCGGCAAATTCCGGTGTAAGGTTTTTGACCTGGAATTCGAACAGCCCATGGACAAAGGGGATGGCTCCGTACCGGGCCTGCTCCCCTTTTTTAAGGCAAAATAGCAAACCTTTGTCTGCCATAAGCTCCAACTGTTCTGCCACCGCCGCTTCAGGCTGTTGGGTGCGGGCGCTGACGGCCCGGGCCGTTTCCAGCATGGGGGTGAGCCGGGTGAAAATTTTTGCCTCCTGCTCGGTGAAAAGGTACTGGAGAATCCTGATCTCGATGCCGGATGCGGTCGCAGGAAACCCCATGGAGTACTGTTCCAGCTGCTGCTGTAATCTGCGGTATATATCTGCTGTCATCTGTTTTTTTCCCTTTCATGTTTTGCGTATTCACGTTGCCGGTTTATATGTACACGTTGTCAGGCAGGAAAAGCAAGGGACATATATGGCCGGGCGGGCATTCATGAAAAGAATTGCGCCGGACCCGAAAAAGTAATTGCGCCAGCTGCATTGAATGCCAGTCTGCAGCAGGAAGGATTTCATTTTTTCACTGGAGATGATATGCTCAGGACGTATACATTCACAACTTACACCAGGGGATATCATGGATAAAAAAAACACCCGGACTTCGGCGGATCTGTTCAATGAAGGGTTAAAATGTTTTCATAAACCGGACGGTATCGGTGCTGTCCGGGCGTTTGAGGCCGTGGTGGAAAAAGACCCGGCCTACCGTCATGAGGATGGTGACAACCCGTTTTTCTATCTGGGCAAGATTGCCGAAATCGAAGGCCGGATAGACGATGCGATCAGGTTTTATTCCAGCGCGCTGGTCGTGGACCCCTATGATGAGGAAAGCCTGATCGGACGGGGAAGCTGTTACACCGTTAAAAAGCATCACCAAAAAGCCGTTGCCGATTTTAAAAAAGTGCTTGATTTCCCCTCGGAAAGCAGGAATGCCCCGTTGAAACATCTGCTGTATGCAGTTGCGGAAAACTACCGCCAGCAAAAGGATTTTACCAATGCCCTTTTCTGGGGGGAAAAGGCACTTGCGGAAGATCCTGAAAATTCCCGGCACCGGGAACTGGTGGCCGAGGCCAGACAAATGGTCTCCGGACACCCGTAACCATTTGTCAGCAGCCCTTTCACTGTCTTTGGCCGCCTTTGCCTATGCCTTATGGCTTTATCGGCTTTATCAAAGTCGAAATTATCTTTCTCATCAAAAATATCAGGATATATGGAAGCTGTTTGTCATTGGTTTCTCTTTCCCTGTTTTTTAAACCGGAATATAATGCGCAGGGCCGCCTGTTCCAGGATGACCAGGATGGCGGTCATGGCGACCGCCATGCCGAAAAGGGTGTAGTTGTCCACGTCTCCGGTGCGGAATGCAAAGCTCAGGGATGTACTGACGGCCGGGGGATGTACCGTATTGAACAGGATCATCAGGGTGATGGCACTGATCATGGCCACCCCGCCGGACAGATATCCCGGCCCGAAAAACAGATAGGAAAACAGGCCCAGCGAGGCGGCCAGCATCTGGGAAAAAGTGAGGGTGAAAACCCGGTTCATGCCGTGTTCCGGATCTGCATAGATGAGAAAGGCGCTGGAGGAAAGAGATGCGAACAGCAGGGGCTGCCGGCTGAAGATCCCCACCAGAAGAAAAACGCAAAGCACGGTAATGGTGGGCATTACCGCCAGCATCAGTTCCTGTTTCAGGCTGAACCGCTTGCGGGCGGCACGCAGTTTTGCCCTGGAAAATCCCAGATTGATCCATCTGAACACGGTTATGGCCTTTCTGTTTTCTTGATGCCGGTACATATCTCCTATTTGAATACGCCGGCGATGTGTTCACCGCAGCCGGGGCAGCTGGAATCATCGGTCACTTTGATCTGATTCGGGGCAAAGTGTTCCCGCCGGATCAGGGACTCGCCGCATTTGGGGCAGTCGGTGTCCCGATCCTCACCCATGACGTTGCCCACATAAATGTATTTCAGGCCCGCATCCCTGCCCAGGGATTTGGCTTTCTGAAGGGTCTGCACAGGGGTGGCGCCACCGTCACTGACCTTGTAATCAGGATGAAACCGGCTGATGTGCCAGGGGATATCCGTGTCCACGTCAGCAATGAATTGGGCGATATCCTTCAATTCCGCCGGGTTGTCGTTTTGTCCCGGCACCACCAGGGTGGTGACTTCCACCCAGATATCCAGATTCCGCATCAGGCGGATGGTGTCCAGTACCGGCTGAAGTTTGCCGTTGCAGGTTTTGCGGTAAAAATCGTCCTGAAAAGATTTAAGATCCACATTGGCCCCGTCCAGGTAAGGGTGAATGGTTTTGATTGCTTCCGGGGTCATGTACCCGTTGGTGACAAAGACATTGTAAATCCCTTCCTGGCTGGCCAGTGCCGCAGTATCATAGGCGTATTCAAAAAAGATGGTGGGTTCGGTGTAGGTGTAGGCAATGCTTTGGCAGCCTTCCTTCTTTGCCCGGTGGACAATATCCGCAGGGGGGAACGGTGTTCCGGAAAGACCGCTGCCGTCTTTAGAGGTCTGTGAAATCTGCCAGTTCTGGCAAAATCCGCATTGAAAATTGCATCCCTTGGTGGCAACGGAAAAAGAGCGGGAACCAGGCAGAAAATGGTACAGCGGCTTTTTTTCCACAGGATCGATATTCATGGCAATGGTCTCGCCGTAGACATGGGTATAGAGCACCCCGCCGCGGTTTTGCCGCACCCGGCAGACCCCGAATTTTGCATCGGATATCCTGCACTGATGACTGCACAGAAAACAATGGACCCGGTTGTCTTCCCTGTCTTCTGCTTTTTCATAGAGCATCGCTTCTTTTATCATGAGGTTATCTCCTTATACACGCTTGTTGCTTTGGGTAAATCATGTATGATGGGAGCTGACACATAAATAGGGAGAAATGCGTATTTTTTCAATGGAAAACCTGCATCTTTTGCATAGTTCTGCAAAATCCGGACTGGCAGGCTTCTTTGTCCGTCGGAAGATCCGACACAAGGCCATTGATAAAACCCCACCAGACAGAGGTGGTCATGGGTCAAATCTCCAGAAGGCTTATCCAGGAAAGCATTTGTTTGGGCTGTTCCACCATGCTCCTGAACATATTTGACTGGTTGGAATTAAAAATATTGTCTTGAAGTCACACAAATTTTTGTGTAATATTATGTGTGAGTTTAAAAAAAGGGGGTGACCGTTATGGCGACAAATTTACAAATCGATGATGAACTTATTCAAAAGGCGGTCAAGATCGGAGGCCATAAAACAAAAAAGGCTGCTGTCTCAAAAGCGTTAATTGAATATATACAAAACTTAGAGCAGGAAAAAATCCTCTCCATGTTCGGGACTGTGGAATATGATCCGGAATTTGATTATAAAGAGCAGAGACGTCGTTCATGAAGGTCATAGTCGATACCGGTGTATGGTCTCTGGCATTGAGGCGTGACAGGCCGGAATCCAGTAACACAGTCCATGAATTACGACGCATGATTCAGGACCATCGCGTACAGATGATCGGGGCCATAAGGCAGGAGATCCTGTCTGGTATTCGCAGTGAAGCCCAGTTCAAAAAACTGCAGAATCATCTTGAAAGCTTTCCCGATCTCCCAGCCCTCACCCAAGATTATGTTACAGCTGCGAAGTATTTTAATCGCTGCCGCTCAAAAGGTATACAAGGCTCAAATACGGATTTTTTAATTTGCGCCATGGCCAACAGAAATAAATTTTCAATATTCACCACAGACAAAGACTTTGAGCTGTTTTCAAAGCATATAAATATTATTCTACACAAAGCAGCATGATTCCTGCCAGATTCTTCCAGCAGAGCACAATAAAGCCATCCCCGCTGAAGAACCGTTTTGAATAGAATAATGCAGCTCCTGCGGCACCGGGGCGGCTGCGGCGGATCATAACAGGAGGACCTGCATGCTCAAAACACTGCACATCCATCCCAGAGTGGAAAAAAACCTGGAACAGATGAAAGCGTTGGGCAATGCACCGAAAATCG
>DATFKQ010000044.1:0-18574 GCA_035268565.1 Desulfotignum sp.
GCCCCGGCATAAGCCTGGGCCGCAGACATGGCAATGGACATGCCCGCTTCTTTGGCACCATACGGCCCCATGGGGTTCTCGGGATATACAGATTCCACAATGATATCAGTGATCTCCGGCATGTCACAGACCAGGGGCACCTTGTACTCCAGCATGGTGGGGTTCAGGCACCGCCCCTCCCGCCAGTCATGGTATTCGGTGAGCATGCCCCCCTGCCCGCCCATGGCCACCGACCCTTCAAACTGCCCTTCCAGCACCAGGGGATTCAACGCTTTTCCCACATCCTGGCAGGCCACGGCATTGAGCACAGTCACCTGGCCGGTGTCCGGGTCCACCTTCACCTCGATGACGGTGGTGCCGAAGGAAAACGCCTCGCACATCTGGCCGTAAGGATTGGACACCCATTCCCGTTTCATGTCCACTCTGGGCCAGTATCCGCCTTCGGCATTCACCGAGGTGAAATTGAGCAAAGCCACCCGCACGGTCTTTTTGATGGAAACCGATTTTTCCGGGTCATCGGTCACATAGATCATTCGGTTTTTGGCGGTCAGTTTGTCCGAATCGGTCTTCAAAATTTTTGCTGCCACATCGAACAGTTTTTTCCGGCACCTGGCAGCCGCATTTTTCACCGCATGCCCCCCCACAAAGGTAGATACCTGGGAATAGGACCCCGGATCAGACGAGGTGGTTTCCGTGTCCGCAGACACCAGGTGGATATCTTCGGGCAGCAGCCCGAGCTCTTCGGCCGCGATCTGCACCAGCATATTTTCATTGCCCTGGCCGTTGTCCACCACCCCGGACATCACCGTGGCCTCACCATCCTCGTTGAACTTGATAAAGGACTGTGACCCGCCCCGGATCCCCATGGGAAACCCGGTCTGAACCGAATTGGTACCAATGCCGATGCCGTGGAACGGCGGCAGTTTGCCGAATTTCTCCGACCATCCGGCTGCAGCGGAAGCCTTTTTGATGGTTTCGTCCATGGCACAGGAGCACACCCGGGATCCGGTACTGGTGAATTCCCCCGGCTGCCGGGAGTTTCTCAGGCGCATCTCCACCGGATCGATCCCTAAGTGTTCGGCGATCATGTCCAGCTGGGTGTCCAGGCCGCAGGCAAACCCCCGGCCGTGGACCCGGATCATTCCCCGGATGGGCTTGTTGGTGTAAATCCGGTACCCGTTGTACCGCACAGATCCCATGCGGTAGGCCTGTTCCATGGACAAAAACGGCACAGAGGTGGCAATGGGACCGGTGGAGGAGTAGGCCCCGCCATCCATGTAGCAGGTGGTTTCCCGGGCCAGAACCCGGCCTTCCTTGTCCACCCCGGTCTTGTGGGTGGTGATCATGGCATGGCCCTGGCGGGTGGCAATGGTGTTTTCCTCTCTGGTGAACACGATCTTTACCGGACTCCCGGTCTTTTTGGCCAGCAGGGCACAGATGTAATCGGCCGGACAGATCTCGGACCGGCCGCCAAAGGCCCCGCCGATGGTTATCTTTTTCACCTTGACCTTGTGCAGCGGAATCTTGAAGGCATTGGACAACGGCTTGGATTTCATGTGGGGCCCGCCGTTGGGCATCCAGATTTCCAGGCAGTCGTCATAATCAAACCGGGCCGCCACTGCATAGGGCTCGCCGTGAAAATAGGATTCCTCAGGCGCGGTAAAGGTATCCTCCCGGATGTAGTAAGCGTTGGCAAAATTTTCATCCACCGATCCGGTATCGATGTTCACGTGGATGTTGATATTATTGGGGAACTCCGCATGGATGGGCTCCGCATCCGTGGTCATGGCGGTCATGGGATCGAACACAGCGGGCAGCACCTCATATTCCACCTCAATGAGATCCAGGGCCGCCAGGGCGGTTTCCTCATCCACGGCAGCCACGCCAGCCACCTCATCACCGATGTACCGCACTTTTTCGGTCTGGATGAACTGCTGGTCCCGGGTATAGGCAAACACCCCCCATTTGACCCCTTCGGTGTCCGCGCCCGTGACCACGGCCTTGACCCCGGGCAGGGCCCGGGCCCTGGATGTATCGATGTTCACAATTTTTGCATGGGCATGGGGGCTGCGCAGAATTTTTCCCACCAGCATGCCCGGCAGCTTGAGATCAGCCGTGTACCGGGCCTTTCCCATGACCTTGGCCCGGGAATCCACCCGGGGCATCCGTTTTCCTATCAGGGTGTAATCAGTCATGGTCCCCTCCTGTTTCTCCGTTATGGCAGTCCGGGCACCCGGATTCGGGCCGGGCCGCATGTTCCACAGCATCCACGATCTTGGCATACCCGGTGCACCTGCAGATGTTGCCGGACAAAGACTTTCGTACCGCTTCCCGGTCCGGGGACGGGTTGTCGTTCAGCAGTGCTCTGGCTGACATGAGCATACCCGGCGTGCAGAACCCGCACTGCACCGCACCATGGTCGATAAAGGACTGCTGCAGCACCGACAGGGTGTCGCCGTCTGCCAGGCCCTCCACCGTGGTCACGTCAGATCCGTCTGCTTCCAGGGCCAGGGTCAGGCAGGCCCGCACCGGATGCCCGTCCAGCAGCACGGTGCACGATCCGCACACCCCTTCTCCGCAGCCTTCCTTTGATCCGGTCAGGTCCAGGTAATCCCGCACCACCTCCAGCAGGGTGTCATTGGGTTTCACGGCAAGGGTGTGTGTCTGTTCATTTATAGTCAGGGTGATGTCTGTTGTGTGCATAATCTGCATGGCTACCTCTCTTTCCGGATGGATACCTGTGCTGCCGCCTTTGACAGGACCCTGCCCACCATTTTTTCCACCATGGCCTGGCGGTAAGTCAGTGCAGCCCCGGCATTATGGGCCGCAAACGCGGCTGCTGCATTCATGGCATCTTTTCCAGCCTGTTCAAAGGCGGTGCTGTTGTCAAACCGTATCCCGGTCAGGGACTGGGACACTTTGGACAAAAACAGCGGCGATCTGCCCATGGCCCCCACCACGATGCGGGCCGATCCGATACACCCGGCATCATCCGGGTCCGGTACCAGGCGGACACCGGCACATACAATGGGATAATCGATGGCAGAGCGATAGGAGAGACGCGCATAAGCAGACACCGCTTCCGGCACCACAGGGACATCGATTCTGGTCAGCAGTTCATCCGGCTGCATGTCAAAGGGATGGATCCCGTCCGTAGAATAAAAGGCATCCAAAGCCACCCGGCGTTCTCCCCGGATGCTGTTAAGAACCAGGTGGGCATCCAGGGCCATCAGGGCGGTTGCTCCGTCCGACTGGCAGGTGGAATTGCACCGGTCCGCCTCATCCCTGGCATAGCAGATCTTGCCCCCGTCCTTGTGGCAGGGCTGTCTGCCTGAACGGTGAAACTGTGACTGGTTGTAGTGGATGCACCGGTTGTCCTGGAGGATGTTGCCGCCGATGGTGCCCCGGCAATGCTGAATGGACACCGCACCGATGCGCTCACAGGCCTCAACCAGGGCCGGGGCCTGCTGCCGCACCCTGTCCGATTGGATCACATCAATGATCGGGGTTTTGGCTCCGATGGACACCATGCCGGACGTTTCTTTGATATACGACAGGGTGTCCAGGTGTTTGAGGCTCACCAGGACTTTCGGGGCGGCCAGCCGGTGTTTCATGCGCACCAGCAGATCGGTGCCCCCGGCCAGAACCCCGGCCTGGTCCCGGTGTTCATCTAACAGCGCCAGCACCCCTTCCAGGGTGTCGGGGCTGTGGTATGTAAACTGTGGTAACCGCACGTGTCTTTCTCCTTTGTTAGCTGTCAGCTGTTAGCTTTTAGCTGTTAGCGGTTAGTAACCGGCAGGGACAAATTTGTAATTGTTTGCTGGAAACTGATAACTGGGTACTGACGGCTTTCATATGAAACTTCCCATGATCTTATTCTTTGTCTGCCCTGGCAGCCGCCTGTGCCGGGACATTGGGTCATTTTAACAGACCTGGCAGATACAATACAATCTGGGGAAACAGCATCATCAAAATCACACAGATCACGTAAGCCGGCAGAAAATAGGCCACCCCCTGGAACACCCGTTCCAGGGGCACATCCTTTGCCATCCCTCCCACCACATAGGTGGTGGCCCCCACAGGCGGGGTCACCGCCCCCAGGGTGGTGACAATGGTGATGGTCACCCCGAACCAGATGGGATCGTATCCCAGCTCCATGGCCACCGGGAAAAAGATGGGGATGGTGATAAGCAGCAGGGCCAGGGCATCCATCACCGCACCGCCGATGGCATAAATCAAAAAAATAATGGCCATGATTGTGATCTTGGAAAACGGCAGGGCTACCACCCAGTCGGCGATGTTGAAGGGTATCCGGGTAATGGCCAGAAACTTTCCAAAAATCATGGCCCCGGTGATGATCACGATCACCATGCACGAAATTTTCAACGTGTCAAACACAGCATTGTAAAAATCCTCCCATGACAGGCTTTTCTGCACCACGCCGATGACCACGGCAAAGAACGCGCCGATGGCCCCGGCTTCGGTGGGGGTGAACAGCCCGAAATACAGCCCCAGCATCACCACCATGAACAGCACCAGCATCTCCACAGCCCCGGCCAAAGAGCGGATTTTATCCCTGAAACTGGTGGCTTCGCCTGTGGGACCCCAGGAAGGATAGATGTGACACACCACCCACACCGTGGCGGTCAACAGGAGGGCCAGCAGGATTCCGGCCCCCAGGCCGCCGTAAAACAGCTCGGCAATGGACTGCTCTGTTGACAGCCCGATGATGATCAGCACCACTGAGGGCGGAATCACCACGCCCAGAGTGGAACCGCAGGCAATGGAACCAGTGGAGAGCATGGGCTCATATTTGTATTTGGTCATTTCGGGCAGGGCCACGGTGGTCATGGTGGCGGCAGTGGCTGCATTGGACCCGCAGATGGCGGCAAACGCGGCACAGGCCATGACCGTGGCCATGGCGATGCCGCCCTTCACATGCCCCACCCAGGTGTAGGCGGCCTTGTACAATTTTTCATTGACCCCGGAATAAAACGCGATCTGGCCCATGAAAATAAACAGCGGAATCACGGTCAGACCGTAACTGGCAAAGGTATCCCAGATCACCGCCCCCAGCATGTTGAACCCGGCATTCAGATTGATCACATAGGAAAACCCCGCAAACCCCACCAGCCCCATGGCAAACCCCACCGGGATAGCGAACACGAACAGGATGAACAGCAGCGCCACAATACCGATAATGCCCACCAGGGTAATACTCATGGTTTCTCCTTTGGGGGAAACAGGGCTTTTAAAAAATCCGTGAACAAAGCCAGGCACAGTATCAGGCACCCGAATGCCACAGCCAGGGTAAATGGGTAATAAATGATGCGCAGGGTCTCGGACAACTCCCCCACCCGCTTCAATGTCAGGGCTTTCTGCATCACATGCCAGGCAGCAAGAGCGAAAAATATGCAGCACACCCCGGTATTTATCAGGGTCACCAGGCGTTTTACAGGCCTGGGGTACATATTCACCAGCACATCCACACTGATGTGGCCGTTGGTGAACTGGGTATAGCCCAGGGCAAAGGCCGTGACCACAGCCCCGGCATATCCCATCAATTCAAAGGTACCGGGGATGGGCACAAAAATCTGGCGGCTGAAAATGTTGGCACAGGTCAGCAGGATCATGCCCACCAGAAACACCCCGCCGGTGAGGGTCAGGGCCATGTTCAGATATTTATTGATGCGGGACAGCATCTCCATTGGCAGCCTCCGGACCTGTCCGGCCCCCGGACCGGACAGGTGGTTTATTAATAAACACTATTGGATAAACGCCTTGATGTCTTTGATGATCGCCTCGGCCGGGAATCCTTTTGCCTTGGCCTTTTCAATCCAGTCATCCACCATAAAGGTGATTTTTTCATCCCATTCGGCCTTTTCATCTGCCGGCAGGGTAATCACCTCCACGCCCTGCTCCTCTTTGGACCAGGCCACAGCATCTTTGATCTGCTGATCCATGTACTCCCCTGTCCAGATGGCCTGCTCCTCTTTGAGATCCATCATCACCTGCTGGACATCTGCCGGCAGTTTGGCCCAGGAGTTCTTGTTCATGATCACGGCAAAAGGGTAGATCCCGGCATCCACCATGGTGATGTACTTGCAGTTTTCAGCAAACTTGAAATCCTTCATCACCTCGAGAGAGGAAAACAATCCCTTGACCGTACCTTTCTGCAGTGCTTCCACAGTGGCGGGCATGGGCATGCCCACCGGGTTGGCACCCCAGGCCTTGAGGATGGTGGCGGAATCACCCGAGGCCCGCAGGTCCATGCCTTTGAGGTCTGCCATGTTGCGCACCGGCTCCTGGGACATGATATTGCCCGGCGCATTGGTGAACATGGTGAGCACCACCACATCCTTGAACGCTTCGGGTTTGTATTTTTCATACAGCTTGAGCAGGGCGATGGACCCGGACCTGGCATCGGGAATTCCCAAAGGCAGGCTTGTGGCATTGGTGACAATGAACCGGCCGGGCTGATAGGCCATACAGATATTGCCGATGTCGGCCTGGCCGGCAATCACCCCGTCCATCATCTCCTTGGCCCCTAAAAGGGTGCCGCCGGGAAAGGTTTTGATTTCCACCTGGCCGCTGGTGCGTTCTTCAACTTCTGTTTTCCACCGCTCCATCTGCACACAGGGAAAGGTGGGGGCCGGTGGGAAATTGGCATAGTTCAGGGTGATTTTGCCTGCCACGGCAACAGTTGCAAACAGGGAAAGGCAGGTGACGATAACGAAAATAAACATTGTGCCAAACAGCATGGTTCGTTTGATCATGACTTCACCTCCAAAAAAATAGTGCATTAAAAGAATATACTCCCAGCTTTTCAGCTGCCCTTGCTTTGTTTTCGGATCGCTGCCAGCACCTTTTCCGGGGTGATGGGCAGGTCCTTTATGCGCACGCCCACTGCATTGTAAATGGCATTGGCCACAGCCGGGGCCGTGGGCACGCATCCGGGTTCGCCGATGCCCTTGGCACCGAACGGTCCGTCCGGGTCATCGGTTTCGATGACCGGGGCCTTTATGGGTACGGCATCCTTGGCGGTAAACAGTTTGTAATCCCTGAAGTTGGGGTTTTTTATCTGGCCGTCTTTGATCATAACCTCTTCGGACAGGGCATATCCCAGGCCCATGATCACCCCGCCGTAGACCTGGCCTTCCAGCAGCATGGGGTTGATGGCCCGGCCCACGTCATGGGCTGCCACATAGTTTTTCACCAGGACTTTGCCGGTTTCTCTGTCCACATGGACCCGCACCCCGTGCACGCCGAATGAGTAAGTCACCGACAGGTTGCACTTGAAATCCTTGCCCATGTTCTCATTGGGGGGATCATAAAAATAATCCGCCATGAGCATGGTGCCGCCGGGGGAAAAATGGGCCTTGCGCAGCAGCTTGTCCACGGCCATGGTTTTTTCCGGGTCATGTTTCACTGACACTGTCCGGTTCTCCATAACCAGATCTTCAGGGGTCACTTCAAACAATTTGGCCCCGAATGCCAGCAGGGTCTGCTTTGCCCGTCTGGCCGCCCCTAACGCCGCATTGCCCGCCACAAAAGTGGAGCGGCTGGCATGGGCCCCCACATCCCAGGGGCACACATCTGTATCGGAATGCACCACATTGATATCTTCGGCGAGCAGTCCGAGTTCCTCTGCCACGATCTGGGCGATCATGTTGTCCAGGCCCTGCCCCATGTCGGTGCCGCCGGTAAAAATATCCACCCGGCCGTAGTCATCCATCTTGAGGATGGCACCGCATCCGTCGGATTTATAGATTCTGGCCCCCCCGCCCACATGGATGAGAGAGGCATATCCGATGCCCTCCCCGTCTTCCAGAGGGCTGCCCTGGGTCAGTTCCTTTTCCACGGCATCAATGCACTGCGCCAGACCGCAGGAGGTGATTTTGAATCCCTGGGGTGTAACATCGCCGGGTTCATTCTGGTTGATGCGGCGGAATGCCACCGGATCGATTCCCGCTTTTTGGGCCAGCATGTCCATGCAGGACTCAATGGCAAAGGTGGCCTGGGGATTGCCGTATCCCCGCATGGCCTGGGCATAGGTGTTGTTGGTGTAAACGCATTTGGCATCATACCGTACATTGGGAACCCGGTAAAGAGATGTTATGGGCATCATCATCACCGACGGGGTGGTGGCCCCCCAGGAGGTCCTTCCCCCGTTGTCCAGGACCATGCGGATGTCACGGAAGGTGAGATGTCCCTGTTTGTCGCACCCCTGGCGGATATAGATCACCGTGGGCTGGCGGGTGGAGGTGGCCTCGAACTCCTCTTTTCTGTCAAACAGGATCTTCACCGGTTTTCTGCATTTATGGGCCAGCAGGATGGCGATGTGTTCATAGGCATAGGTGTCCAGCTTGGAGCCGAATCCACCGCCGATGACCGGCTTGATTACCCGGACCCGTTTGCCCTTGAGCCCCATGGCCCCCAGGGTTTCCAGAAAATCCTTCTGGGCCAGGGACGGAATCTGGGTATTGGAATAGATGGTCAGGTTGTCTGATGCGTCGAACAGGGCCACGGCCCCGGAGGTGGACAGGCAGCAATGGGTGACCCAGGTGGTGGTGAACCGGTCCTCCACCACATGGGCAGACTGCTTTTCCGCAGCTTCCACATCCCCGTAGTGCAGTTTCCAGGGCAGCTTGAGCACGTTGCTCTTGTGGGCCTCGTGTACCAGGGGCGCGTTTTTTTCCATGGCTGCTTCCGGGTCGAAAACCGCTGGCAAAGGTTCGTATTCCACCTCGATGAGGCTGACGGCTTTTTTTGCCACTTCTTCTGACACCGCTGCCACCGCCGCGATTTCATCTCTGAAGCAGCACACCTTGTCCGCTTTCAGCGGCGGGTTGTCCTTGTAAAAGCCCATGCGCATCTTGGGCGGGATGTCCTTTCCTGTGAGCACGGCATGAACACCGGGCAGGGCACGGGCTTTGGAGATATCCATGGCGGTGATTCTTGCATGGGCATGCCTGCTGTAAAGAATCCTGCCGTACAGCATGCCCGGCAGTTTGACATCCTGGATATATTCCGCCCTTCCCATGGCTTTCTGGGCTGCATCCAGCTTGGGGACCCGCTGTCCCACTACGGTGTAGTCTTTCATCTGGTCACCTCCCCGGCCTGTTTGTTGCCTGTTTGCTGGGTCATGGTCCCTGGATCTGCCGGAGCAGCGGTTTTAGCTCCGTTTTTTCCGGCCATCTGCCGGCCGGCCGCTGCCACAGAGTCCAGTATCTGGACATAGCCGGTGCACCGGCAGATATTGCCTGCCAGGGCATGTTTGATGGCTTCCTGGTCAGCCCCGGGATCTTTGTCCAGCAGGGCCTTGGCCGACATGATCATGCCGGGGGTGCAGAATCCGCACTGGATCCCGCCGTTGTCCACAAAGGACTGCTGGATGGGATGGAGGCTGCCGGTATGCACGGCCAGGCCCTCTATGGTCTGGACCTGTTTTCCCCGGACATCCGCTGCCAGATATAAGCAGGAATTGACGGCCAGCCGGTCCACGATCACGGTGCAGGCACCGCACTCTCCGTTGCCGCAGCCCTCTTTGGTGCCGATCAGGCCCAGTTCTTCCCTGAGCAGATACAAAAGAGTCCAGTGGTCCTGGATATCACAGGAAATCTCATCCCCGTTCAAGATAAAGGATATGGTTTTTGACATGGTTTCTCCTCATGGTCACTATGTATGGTTATGCCTGCCGGGCCTTATGGTTGATAATATCCAGGCATGTGCGTCCCATGCGCCGCACCTGGACCCGGATCATCTCTTTTCTGTGCCAGGCCTGTCCCCGGACACTGTCTCTGACCCGGGATTCTTCGGCTGCGGCTTTACCGGCCTCGGTCAGCAGATCAGATGTCACCGGCTGTCCCTCCAGCATCTGTTCGGCCTTCTTCGCCCGCAGGGGGGTCGGGCCGGCCACACCCAGGCATATCCTGGCTCTGGTGCAGGTGGACAGGTCCTCATCCACCACCAGGAGCACACCGATACCGATGAGCGGGAGCTCCATGGCCGCTCTTCGGCCGAACTTGATATAGGCGCTGCCTGTGCGGGGGGCCTGGGCCGGAATCGTTATTTTTGTCAGAATCTCGCCGGGGGTGAGCACGGTTTCATAGGGCTGGACAAACAGGTCTTTTACCGCCACTGACCGCTCACCCGCCGGCCCCAAAAGCAGGGCTGTGCCGTCCAGGGCGATCAGGGGGATGGCCCCGTCCGCCGACGGCACGGCATTGATGAGGTTGCCGCCGATGGTGCCCATGTTGCGTACCTGCAAAGATCCGATATTGGAAACCGCATCATAAATAATGGGATATTCGTTGCGGATGAGCAGGGACTGTTCCAGCACCGCATGGGTGACCAGAGCCCCGATAGACAGTTCCCCGGTGGCTTCGTTCCGCACAAGGTCGGACAATCCCGGGATCTGTTTCAATGAAATAAGATAATCCGGCGCCATCCAGCCTTCCTTGACCTTGACTATCACGTCAGTCCCCCCGGCCATATACCGGGCGGTCTCTTTGTGCTGCCCGAACAGTGTCACCGCCTCTTCCACGGTGGCAGGCGTCAGGAGTGTAAATGGTTTCATATGGTTTCCTTTCCTTACCCTCTGTTATCAAAAATTCGGCGGGCTTTGCCCGGCACCCGGGGCAGCTCGCCATAGGGGACCACCTGGGCATCGCACGAGACCATTATTCTGGCCCTTACCGCCTGGCGCACCTGGTCCCGGATCCCGTCGGCATCAGACGGGAATGCATTGTTGACCGCTTCCACCTTGATGGTCATGGTTTCCCTGCCGTCATCCGTCCGTGACAGGTGCAGCTGGTATTCACTGCCCATACCGGGAATGCCGGACAACACCTCATCGATCTGGCCTGGATAGATGTTCACCCCCTTGAGGATGATCATGTCGTCGGACCGCCCCAGGATGCGGTCATGCAGAAACAGGGGATTGCCGCAGGAACAGGGGGCTGACATTTTCCGGGTCAGATCCCTGGTCCGGTAGCGGATCAGCGGGGCCGCCTCTTTGCACAGGGTGGTCACCACCATCTCCCCCACCTCTCCGTTTGCCACCGGGGTCAGGGTCTCCGGGTCCAGGATTTCCAGGATATATTTGTCCGCCCAGTAGTGGATTCCTTCATGCCTCACACAGTCCAGGCCCATGCCCGGACCGTAGAGCTCGGTCATGCCGGTGATGTCGAACATGTCCTCCAGGCCCAGCAGGCTCTTGATCCGGTCCCGCATGGCTGCCGAGCTGCGCTCGGAACCAAAGATGATTTTTTTCAGTTTGATCTGATCTTTCAGTCCCCGCCTGTGTACCTCTTCAGCCATAAGCAGGGCCATGGACGCGGTACAGCAGAACACTGTGGGGGCCAGATCCACCAGAAACTGACACTGCATGTCAATATTGCCCGGACCCACCGGAATGGCCATGGCCCCCAGGCGTTCGCACCCCAGCTGAAACCCCATGCCTGCCGTCCACACCCCGTACCCCACCGCGATCTGAACCCGGTCTTCTGTGGTCAGGCCCGCCATTTCATAACACCTGGCAAACATGTCGATCCAGTCGTCAATGTCTTTTTGTGTATAGGCCAGGACCTTGCGCTTGCCTGTGGTGCCTGAAGAGGCGTGAATCCTTACCACCTCTTTTTCCGGCACAGACAGCAGCGGCAGAGGATACCCGTCTTTGAGGTGGGTGGAGGTGGTAAAGGGCAGGCGGGACAGGTCATCCAGAGACTGAATGCCGTCCGGGGTCACACCGGCGGAGGTCAGGTGCTGCCGGTAAAATGAAGAGCCGTTCCAGGCATGATGCACCGTCCATTTCAGGCCGGCCAGCTGAAGATCCATCAGGGTCTGGACATCCGGGATATCCGGAACAAACCGTTTTTCCATGCTACACTCCCTTGGGTTGATGTCGTAAGTTCCGGGTGGCATCCATATCCAGGGTCAACGTCTGCGGATCGATCACCACCTGGTACGCGGTTTTGGCCTTTTCAACACTCACATATCCGGACTGCACATCCTTCAGGACCGCCTCCGGGTCCCTTTCCGCTGGATCCCCATATCCGCCGCCGCCGGCAGATACAAAGGAGATGACATCTCCGGGGTCCAGAAAGGTGAGGCCGCTGGGATCTGCGGGTTCATTGTTTTTCAGAAACCGGGCGCAGGCCCCGGGTCTGCCCTTGAAAATTCCGTCCGGCGGATACACAAACCGGCCGGCCTGGACCGCGATGGTGGTGCGGCCGGGTGCAGGTCCCTCACATTCTTCAGCCGTGGGCACCTGCAGGGTCATCTGCCGGCCGATGCCGCCCCGCTGCCGGCCGGGACCTCCGGAGTCCGTGACCAGGCCCCGTTCCTTTACAATGAGCGGGGTGTCGCTTTCCAGGATCTCCACCGGGGTATTGGCTCCGTTGGCCGGAAATATGGCGCAGTGGTGGCCGTCCATGTTGTGGGATGCCCCCATGCCTCCCCCCCGGATGATCATGGTGTGCCAGGGTTTGCCGCTGCCCCGTTTTCCGTACAGAATATTGGTCTGGGCCGGGGTGCCGCCGGAGCCGGCGATCACCCGGTCCGGTGTGGCCTGGCCCAGGGCATTGAACACCATCTCGGTCATGAAATGCCCCACCTGCATCCGGGCCGCCACCGCCGCTGGAAACCTGCAGTTGATGATGGACCCGGCAGGTGCGGTCATGTGCACCGGCCGGATGGCCCCTTCATTGATGGGGATGTCCGGGTCGAACGCGGATTTTATGGCCATGAACACATATGCATAGGTGAAGTTGTACACCACGTTCACCCCCCAGTCCACCTGGTCCGAGGTGCCGGCAAAATCCACGTGGATGTCGGAGCCGTCCACGGTGACCGCCAGCTGGATCTGAATGTCCGGCCGGGACCCGGCCCCCTCGATGACACCTTTGTGGGGATAAGTGCCGTCAGGAATTTTTTCAATGGCGGCCCGCATGGAGGTTTCGGTGCGGGAGATGATCTCATCAGCCAGATCATCCAGGGTGGTCAGCTTCTCTTCGGTCATCATCTCGATGATTTTCCGGGCGCACACATGGTTGGCCGCCACCTGGGATCTTATATCTCCTGTGACCTCTTCAGGGGTGCGGACATTCCACCGGATCATGTTCAACAGGTCCTCATTGAGGACCCCGCCGTCATACAGCCGGGTCACCGGGATATAGATGCCCTCTTCAAACACCTCCCGGTTGTCCGAAGATACCCGGCCCCCGATGTCGGAATGGTGAAATACGCAGGCGGTGAACGCCACAGGCCTTTCCTTGAAAAAAATGGGACTGAGCACGCACACGTCATTCAGGTGGCCTGCCAGGAGCCAGGGATCGTTGACAATGAACACATCCCCTTCCTTATAAGAATCAAGGGGCATGGACTGGATGATCTTTTTGACCCCCAGTGCCATGGCACCGGCCTGGCCCGGGGTGCAGAAGGTGCCCTGCACCAGTTCGTGGCCCCGGCTGTCCGTGAACATGCAGGTGTAGTCATGGGCATCCCGCAGCAGGCTGGAAAACGCGGTCCTGGCCACGGATGCATCTGCTTCATCCACAATGGACACCAGACGGCGCCACAGAATTTCAAGGGTAATGGGATCAAAGCTCTGTTTTTTCATCTTTTCTCCTCCCCGATGCGGATCCACACAAATCCTTTGTCATCCACGGTGGCGGCTGCATCCTCTCCCATCACAATGGTGGATTCCCGCTCCTCGATGATGGCCGGGCCGGCAAAGGTTGCCCCGGCAAAGAGCTGTGACCGGTCATACACGGTAAAATCGATATAGTCTTTCTGCAGAACGGAAAACGCCTTGCGCTGCCCTTTGATGCAGGCATCCAGGCTGGTCTGATCTGTGGTGAGCTTCGGCATGGTAAAGGGCCTGGTCGGCAGGGTGGCCCGTACTTTGAAGGTGACGAACTCCACGGGTGTTTCCGGGTAGGTGCGGCCGTAGAGCCGTTTGTATTCGGTATCGAATCTGTCCCGGATCTCCTGGCGGGTCCACTGGGTAAAAGGTTTGGGATCAATGATCAGATCGGTTTCCGCGCCCTGGCCCACAAACCGCATGAGCAGGGTGCGCTGGAAAATCACCTGCTCTCCTTTGGCTGCATCGGCCAGGATATCGGCCCCTTCTTTTTCCAGTCCGCCAAACAGATCTTCAATGTCAGCAAAATCCGCCTCATCCAGGACCAGGCGGTGGCTGCGGGACAGATCAAATGCCACCGGGGCCGTGAAAAAACCCAGGGCCGATCCCACGCCCGCCAGGGGCGGTACCAGGACCGATGTTGCCCCGATCTTTTTCGCCAGGCCGTAGGCGTGCACCGGGCCGGCACCGCCGAATGCGGACATCACCACAGTGGAGGGATTGCCCCCTTTTTCCGCAATATGGGTCTTGGCAGCCGCAGCCATGGTTTCGTTGATAAGATCATGGATGCCAAAGGCGGCATCTGTAACCGAAGTGCCCAGGGGATGGGCGATCTTTTCTGCAATGGCGGTGCGGGATTTTTCCATATCAAGGGCCATGGTGCCGCCCAGGAAAAATTCCGGGTCCAGGTAGCCCAGCACCAGGTCTGCATCAGTCACCGTGGGGTTTTCTCCCCCCTGGCCATAGCAGGCCGGTCCGGGGTCGGCCCCGGCACTGTCAGGCCCGACAGCCAGCAGCCCCAGGCTGCTGATCCGGGCGATGCTGCCCCCGCCGGCACCGATCTCCATAAGATCCACCACCGGTACCTGGATGGGCAGGCCCGAGCCTTTCTTGAAGCGCTGGACCCGGCCCACCTCAAAGGTGGACACCAGCCCGGCATGGCCCTTCTGGATCAGGCAGGACTTGGCAGTGGTCCCCCCCATGTCAAAGCAGAACATATCCTTGATATCAAACATTTTCCCGTAATGCTGGGATGCGATCACCGCTGCCGTGGGGCCGGATTCGATGATGCGCACCGGAAACTTTCTGGCGGTGTCCACCGAAGTGATGCCGCCTGAAGACAGCATGATGTACAGCTTTCCGGCGAATCCCAGGTCTGTCAGTCGCTGGCTGAGCCTTTCCAGATACTGGAAGGTGATGGGCTTGACATAGGCGTTCACTGCTGTGGTGCAGGTGCGCTCGTATTCTCTGATCTGGGGCAGCACTTCAAAAGAATAAGAGGTGGACAGATCCGGTGCCGCTTCCTGGATAATCCGCTGCAGGGCCTGTTCGTTCGTTGGATTTTCATAGGAGTTGATGCAGCACACAGCCAGGGATGCGATCCCCTGTTTCTGAAAATCTTCCACCAGGGCCTTTGCCTCCCGCTCATCCACGGCTTTCAGAACCCGGCCGTCCGCAGTCACCCGTTCGTCAATCTCCTTTCTCAGTGCCCGGGGCACAATGGGTTCCGGATACTGGCTGAAAATATCATAGGCATCATACCGGATCTCTCTGCCCAGCTCCAGCACATCCCTGAACCCTTTGGTGGTGATCAGCCCGGTTTTTGCGCCTTTGCGCTCGATAATGGCATTGATGACCAGGGTGGTGCCGTGGATCACATCTCCCACCTGGTCCAAAAATCCCGGCTTGACTGCCAGCAGTTGCATGATGCCCTGTTCCACGGCATCGGAGGGATCATCCGGGGTGGTCAGGCACTTGTTGGTAAAAAACGCACCGGTCCGGGTGTCCACCAGGACAAAATCGGTGAACGTACCGCCTATGTCACACCCCAGTCGAAAAACTGATTGTTCCAAACCTGACCTCCTTATCAATAAAAACCCGGTTCCTGCCATTCACCGAATGTCTGGCGGAACACATCCGCCATTTCCCCCACCGTGGCAAAGGCTTTGCAGCAGTCCACCAGATACGGCATGACATTGTCTTTGCCCTTTGCCGCCTTTTCCAGGGCCCGCAGGGTATCGGCCACCGCTTTTTCATGCCGGGTCCGCTTCACTTCTGCCAGGCTGTCTTTGGAAGATGCTGCCCACGACTGATTGTACTGGTGCAGCTCCACCTCAGCCCCTTCATCTTCTTTGCCCGGGGTTTTGCCCACTTTTTTATATTCTCCAGACTGGAGGCCTTTTTCAAATTCATAAGCCTGCCGGGACACCTTTTTCTGGATCACCCCTTCGGAAATGCCGGGTACGATCCCGCCCATCTGCCTTACCCAGTCCATTTCTTCTCTGATCTTTTCCCCCATCTCCAGGGTCAGGGTCTCGATAAAATAGGAGCCTGCCAGGGGATCCACCGTATCCCTGAGTCCCACCTCATCCATGAGCAGCTCCAGGGTCTTCAAAGACAGCAGAGCGGATCTGGGTGTGGGAATGGTGTAAGCTTCGTCAAAGGAGCACAGCGCTGTGGTCTGGGCTCCGGACAATGCCGCACCCAGGGCGTAGAACGCCCCTCTCATGATATTGTTTTCCGGCTGTTCCTTGGTGAGACCGGACCCGCCGCCGCCGAACAGGCCCCGGAGAAACAGTTTCTTTTTGTCTGTGACCCCGTAGTCTTCTGTAAGCATCTGGGCCCAGATTTTTCTGGCGGCCCGGAACTTGGCCACCTGCTCCCACAGGTTGCCGTACACATTGAAGTTAAAGGAAAACCGGCCCACAAAATCGGACGGATCAATGCCCCGCTGCCTGACGGTATCGATGTAGGCCTTTGCGATTTCAAAGGCATAGGCGATCTCCTGGGCCGGGGTGGCACCCGATTCTCTGATATGGTACCCGCAGATGCTCACCGGATTTGACCGGGGCAGTTCCTTGACCGCATATGCGATGGAATCTCCCACCAGGCGGACCCCGTGTTCCACCGGAAAGATCCATGCCCCCCTGCCGATCATCTCCTTGAGGATATCATTCTGGGGGGTGCAGGAGATCTTTGTTTTGTCAAACCCTTTTGTTTCCCCTAAGGCCTGGTACATGGCCATCATGATGGAGGCCACCGCATTTATGGTCAGGCCGGATCCAATGCGGTCCAGGGGGATGCCGTCAAATGCGGTGAGAAAATCCTTGAGGGAATCCACAGCCATGCCCACCCGGCCGACTTCTCCTTCGGCCAGGGGATGGTCTGAGTCATACCCCATCTGGGTGGGCAGATCAAAGGCCACATTCAACCCGTTCTGGCCGTTGGCAATCATGAGTTTGAACCGCTCATTGGTCTGTTCCGGGGTGCCGAACCCGGTATACTGCCGGGTGGTCCAGGCCCGGGACCGGTATCCCCGGGGATGCAGGCTTCTGGTAAAGGGGAACTCACCTGGTTCCCCCAGATCCTTTTCATAGGAAAACCCGGCATCGGCCAGGTCCCGGGGCCCGTAAACCGGTTTGATTTTCATGCCTGACTGGTAAACCACCTCTGTGATGGCCCCTTTTTCATCCTTGATATATCTGGCTACGCCCATATTCTACTCCCTGTATAAAAATCAGCACCCGGCTGCTCCAGGTGCCGGCCTGCTATTGGAACAACCCATTGATGCCCGACACAATGGTATCAAATGAGGTGCCGCCGGGAAACACGGCCGCCACCCCCATCTTTCTGAGAACCTGGACATCCTGATTTGGAATCACCCCGCCCACCACCAGGTGGACATTGTCAAGCCCCTGCTCTTTCATCATGGCGGTCAGTTTTTCACAAATGGGCAGGTGAGCCCCGGACATGATGGACAGCCCGATGACATCCACTGATTCCTGTACCGCAGTGGACATGATCTGGTCCAGGGACTGGTGAAGCCCGGAATAGATCACCTCCATGCCGGCATCCCGCAGGGCCAGGGCCACAATCTTGGCCCCCTTGTCATGGCCGTCCAGGCCCGGCTTGGCCACCAGCACCCGGATCTTGTTCATTGTTTCCATACGCCTTGGTTTCCTTTCTTTATGTTGCCGGTCACAGACCGACATGCACCATCAAACAGTCCCTGCAACTATTATCTTCAACAACTTCCCGACTCTTTGGGCAGTGCCCCTGCCTGTAACAATTCTTGTTTTCTTATTCGGTTGATTGAGGCCCGCCCCCTGTGGGTGCCTTGGTCAATATATTGTTACCCCTTTGTTAGTGTCACCCGAAAATGACAATTCGGGGCAGCGTCCAGTGTCGGGCAGGTCTTGCAGGTCGAATCCCATTCTGCCGCGGTTGTTACAGGGTGTTGGGCATGCGGAGCGTTAAGAACGGCAAACTGTTTGAGGACATACCTGCCCGCAGTTTTTGCCGTTTAGTGCAGCATGCCCTACACCCTGTCAACCGAGGCAGACGGGTGAGGCCTGCAGGACCTGCCCGACACGGGTATCACCGTACAGTCCGGTTCAGCCCCAAGCCGCCCATATAATTCATTACCCTTCCTGTTCCACACGGCCAGACTCCGCCAGAGACCGGGTCAGGCGGTCCGCCAGTTTCCGGGCTGCCTGGTACGGGTCGTCCGCTACCGCTGCCTGCTGTGCCGCTGTATCCAGAAATGCCCCCACCTGCCTGTCAATCCATGGATCGATCCGGTCCATCACCATCTGCCGCACCAGGGCGTTAAAATACTCTCCGGCCCGGACAGTCTGTTTTTTTGCCAGCATCTGGTTGTTCTTCATGAACTGCCGGTGGTCCAGAAACTGGTCTGCCAGCCGGTCCACC
>DATFKQ010000045.1:0-11265 GCA_035268565.1 Desulfotignum sp.
ATATATTCTTTTATCCAGCTCAGACTGACTTTCATATTAAAACTGCCCTAAAAAACGCATATCATTTTCAAAATATTTTCGAATATCATCAATACCATATTTGAGCATGGCCATTCGCTCTATGCCCACACCAAAGGCAAACCCGGTATACCTGTCTGTGTCATATCCCACATTTTCAAACACCGCCGGATGCACCATACCAGATCCAAGCACCTCCAGCCATCCGGTTTTTGAACACACCCGGCACCCTTTTCCTCTGCACATCACACACCTGATGTCCACTTCAGCACTGGGTTCTGTGAAGGGAAAATAGCTGGGCCTGAAACGCAATGCTGTCTGCTGGTCAAAAAACTGGTGCACAAAAGTGGTCAGAACGCCCTTAAGGTCCCCAAAGGAAATATTTTCATCCACCATCAGACCCTCAATCTGATGGAACATGGGGGTATGGGTCAGATCGGAGTCACAGCGGAAAACCTTGCCTGCGGAAACAATCCGCACCGGTGGATCGGTTTTTTCCATGGTCCGGGGCTGGGAAGGAGAGGTATGGGTCCTTAAAACAATATTGTCCGACACATAGAAGGTGTCCTGCATGTCCCTTGCCGGATGATACCTGGGGATATTCAATGCTTCAAAATTGTAATAATCGGTTTCCACTTCCGGCCCTTCCACAATGTCAAAGCCCAGGCGCATAAAAATACCGCATATCTCGTCCAGAACCTGGGTGAGAGGATGTGCAGATCCGTGCCCCCGCCTTCTCCCGGGAAGGGTTACATCGATTCCCAAAGACTGGTCTGAAAGGTTGGCTGCCAGGTCGGACCGGACCTGAGAAATGGCTTTTTCCAGTTTTATTTTAAGAATGTTTGCATTTCTGCCGGCAGCAGGCCGCTGCTCTTCAGGAAGAGAAGATATGCTGCGCAGAAAAGCGGTCAGCAGGCCTTTTCTGCCCAGATACCGAATAGAGACCACTTCCAGGTCTTCGGAAGTTTTTGCATTTTGGATTTCCTGAAGGGCCTGATTTTCAATATCATTGATAGGATTTTGCAAAATACCCCCAATGGTGTTGTCTAATTCAACCGGGCAGCTGCCTGGGATGCCAACTGAGAAAATCCATCCGGGTCGCAAACAGCAAGGTCTGCAAGGACTTTTCGGTCCAGTTCGCAACCTGCCAGTTTCAGACCGTGTATAAATTTGGAATAGGACAGGTCATTCATTCTGGCACCGGCATTGATTCTGACAACCCACAGTTTTCGAAATTCACGCTTCCGGACACGCCTGTCTCTGTATGCATACATCAACGCCTTGTCAACAGAGTCGGCAGCTGTTCTGAATAATTTGCTCCTGCCGCCCCGAAACCCTTTTGCCAGTTTCAGCACTTTGTTTCTGCGCCGTCTTGCCTTGAATCCTCTTTTTACTCTCATGGTGTAACTCCTTAAAATATTCTTACGCCCGAGATTTCTGTTTTTGTCAACAGATGCGGGTGTGGTTTTTTTAACCGTTAGGCAGCATCCGCCTGACTTGTTTCATATCAGATTCAGCAACCATCTGATCCAGACGCAAAGCCCGTTTTCTTTTGGTGCTCTTTTTTGTCAAAATATGGCTGGCATGGGATTTTCTGAATTTATATTTCCCGGATCCGGTTTTTTTAAACCGTTTTGCAGCAGCTCTGTTGGTTTTAATCTTAGGCATTATACCTCTCCTTAAAAAAATATTACAAATTACAAAAAAATAGAGAAGGTGGCGTACGCCGCAACAGCGGCATACACCACCATACTTTATATCATGGATTCAATTATGGTGCAGGTTTATGATCTGGGGAAAACCATTCTCATTTGGGCGCAAGCAGCATGGTTATAACGCGTCCTTCAAACCGGGGCTGCTGCTCCACAACGGCAAAGTCCGCTGTGAGTTTTACCACTTTTTCCAAAACCGCATTGGCCTGTTCCCGGAGCATTACCTCCCGCCCCCGGAACACAAGGGTTATTTTCACCTTGTCGTTATTACTGATAAACTTTTCAATGTGGCGGGCTTTGGTTGCCAGATCATGGTCATCTGTTTTGGGCCGTACTTTTATTTCCTTGATCTGGGTGGTTTTCTGTTTTCTTTTGGCTTCCTGTTTTTTCTTGGTCTGCTCGTATTTAAATTTTCCATGGTCCATTATCTTGCAGACCGGCGGATTTGCATCCGGAGACACCTCCACCAGATCAAGCGTCTGGTCCTCGGCAATTCTCAATGCCTCTGAAACAGGCATAATACCTATCTGCTCGCCATCAGCGCCTATTACGCGCACCTCACTGGCCCTGATTCCCTTGTTCACATTCGCCTGATCCTGTCTTCCTTGCTTAGATATTTTTACACCTCCTGCTTATGGTATCATCCCCAATAAATTTCATTAAACAAGCATAACCTTGCTATTATAATAGCTGCGCACTCTGATTGCAAGATAAATTTAGTTTTTATCCTGCAATTGCTGTTGTTTTCTGATATACATATCCAGAACACTGTCTTTCCAGTATAGGTTTTTCTCTTTATTAAAAAATTTAGAAAAAAGATCAAGACTTTTCTGGCGGCAAACGCCTCTCACCACCCGCACCCTGCTGTCCCGGTACAAAGGGGTCAAAGATGTCCTGTCACAACCTGTG
Organism: Desulfotignum sp.; assembly: GCA_035268565.1. Lineage (GTDB taxonomy): Bacteria > Desulfobacterota > Desulfobacteria > Desulfobacterales > Desulfobacteraceae > Desulfotignum. The sequence goes on from DATFKQ010000045.1 coordinate 2,640, forward strand.
CCGCCGCCCATGGGATCTTCAAATGCATACACAATTGTTCCTATGCCGTATAAAAGGATGGCTGCGTAACACATAAGACAGGGCTCCATGGTACAAAAAATGGTGCAGGTTTCCGGCACAACCGGCTGCTGGCAGGTTTCCAGATTTTTCAGGGCACGCATTTCCGCATGATCCACTTCACTGACCATCAGCCGGTTCCCGCCGGTACCGGTCCTGGCCCCCCGGGCCATCACCTGTCCATCCTGAATGATCACACATCCCACTGGAAATTCTCCCTGCTCAGCTGCAGTTGCAGCCTGTTCCAGGGCGAGCGCCATATATGCTTGATAGTTCATGGTGTTTTGTATTCCTTTTTATCTTTCATCCTGGTGCCTGTTTCATAAAAAACTATCTGCCTGAGTTTGCTTGCTTTTTTTTATAAATACTGTATTTTATAGAATCTTGCTAAAACTGCAATATTGGATTTATGAAAGCATTGCAAAAAAAAACCGTCCGTTCTGAAACCGATCTGAGTATCAGAACTATTTTCCAGAAACGGGAACAAGATTTTTTATCCCGGTATGGCACCCCGAGCCAACAGGCAACCAGAAGACGGGCTGAAGAAATCACCTGTAATATCCGCACCCCCTTTCAATTGGACAGGGACCGCATTGTCTATTGCAACTCATTTCGGCGGCTCAAATACAAAACCCAGGTATTTCTTTCCCCTCTGGGAGACCATTACCGTACCCGGCTGACCCATACCCTGGAAGTATCTGAAATTGCAAGAAATATAGCCCGAGCCATGCGGCTTAATGAGGATCTGGCAGAAGCTGTGGCCCTGGGCCATGACCTGGGGCACACCCCCTTTGGACATGCCGGAGAAACCGCACTCACCGAAGTCCATTCTCCTTATTTTTCCCATTCTTATCAAAGCCTGCGGGTGGTTGATTCCCTGGAAAACAAAGGGGCCGGACTGAACCTCACCCGGGAGGTCAGAGATGGCATACTCAAGCATTCCAAGGGATTCGGCAACATAATACCATCCATTCCCGGAGAAACCGCAGTCACGGTTGAAGGACGTATTGTCCGGGTGGCCGATATCATGGCCTACCTGAACCATGATTTGGACGATGCCCTCAGAGCAAAGGTTATCACGCTGGACGAGGTGCCTGATATCTGTATCAAAAAACTGGGGAAAACCCATTCCATCCGGGCCAGCACCATGATAGAAAACCTGGTTGGCCACAGCGGACCCAAAAACGGCAAATTTGTCCTGGACATGGGCCAGGATATTTTCGGTGCCATGACTATTTTGAGAAAATTCCTTTATGAAAAAGTATACCGGTCCCCGGGTGTACACAATGAATTTGTCAAAGCCAAAAATATCATTGCAGGATTGTATCGGCATTTTATCTGTCACCCCGACCATCTGCAGCAGGAACTTGAAAAAATTGAAATGGCCCCCTGGGATATTAAAAAAAATGCGATAGAGCGTTCAGCATGTGATGTCATTGCCAGCATGACCGATCGGTACGCTCTGGAAATTTATGCCAGGCTTTTTCTCCCCAAACCCCTGGTATAAAAACTCACAGGTCTTCTTCATGGCAGCTTTTGATTTTTCATCTCTTATCGGTCTTTACAAAAAAATGGATGCGGCCTTTGATTCGGTGGCAGAACATTACGGGTTCCGGTGCAACGGGTGCAAAGACAATTGCTGCCGTTCTCTTTTTTTCCACCATACCTTTGTGGAAAAAGCATTTCTGCAATATGGATTTTCCCGGATGGATATAAAGATGCGCAAAAAGATCCATAAAAATGCGGCTGCATATGTCAGCAAAACATTTTACGGTAGTCTGCCGCAAAAACATATGCCCCAAAAATCATTGAAGTTGATGTGCCCCCTCAATCAGGACGGCCGCTGCACCCTGTATTTTTTCCGCCCTATGATCTGCCGGCTGCACGGACTGCCCCACGAGTTGAAACGGCCTGCAGATGCCTGTGCTGTCCGTGGACCCGGCTGCGATGCCGGTGGATTTGATGACAAAACCTATATCCCTTTTGACCGGACCCTTTTTTACATCCAGATGGCAGCCATTGAACAAACCTTTCGAAAAAATACCGGGCATACCGGCAAAATACGGGAAACCATTGCCCATATGCTTTCTGACACCAAAGTCAGTCCTCATGGCTGAGCGCCAGGCAAAACCGCTGCTGCTGTCACCTAAGGATCGTGGGCGCCTGTGCACTGCCACCTCTTTTTGCATCCATTCCCTGTTTACAGCCTTGCAGGTTAAGGCTTCAGGTCTTGTGGGACCTTTTTTTTCTAAATACCACCATGGTAAGATCATCGCTTTGTCCGACCCCCTGTGAAAAATTTTCTACGGCCCGGGCAATCTGGCGCACCAGGGCAGCAGGTACATCCGGATACCTGCGGACAAGGCGGTTGAGACGGGTGCTCCCGAACATTTCAGATGCAGAATTTCTGGCTTCAATGATTCCGTCTGTATAAAGTACTATTCCGTCACCAGGCTGCAGCACAAGGGTTTGCATTTTCCAGGCAGCCTCCGGCAAAATACCCAGAGGCGGTCCTTTTTTGTCGGCCTGCCCCGGCGTTTGAACCCGGTTCTCCTTCATATGCAGCGGTATCAGATGGCCGGCATTGACCCAGCTTATGCGGCCGGTGTCTGTTTCCAGGATCACATAGACCATGGTTACAAACATGCCCTGCTGTGCCCGCTCACACAAAATGGCATTGAGCATTTTAAAAAGATCTGCCGGATCCGGATACAGGGCGGCATGATACTGCAGATCACTGGTAAGCCTTGCCATGAAAAGGGCGGCTGCAATACCCTTGCCTGAGACATCCCCAATCACCACCCCCAGGCGGTTTTGGGATAAATTGAAAAAATGGTAAAAATCCCCGCCCACTTCATGGGCCGGCCGGTTCAGGGCGGCAAATGAAAATCCCTGCACCCGGGGCACCTGTGTGGGCAGAAAACTTTCCTGGACCTGGCGGGCAAGCTGCATATCCCTTTCCATGGCCCGGTTGCGGAGTCGGTTCAACTCCTCCAGTTCAATATAGAGCTGGGCCATTTCAATGGCCAGTGCCATCTGAGTGGCTGCTGTCTGAATAATCTCCACAGATGCGTCATCAAAATGCTCGGGCTCCGGATGCATAAGGGTAATGATTCCGAACAGAGTATTGTGACGGATAATGGGAACAGCCAGGGCAGACCTTACTTTATAGGGTTCTGCCGGCAGAGACAGCCACCGGGGATCTGTCCGGGTATCATGAATCAGCCCTGTATCCAGGTGGGTTTTGACCCATCCGGCAAGCCCCTGATCAAGAACGGATCCAATCAGTCTGGATTGCATATCCGTATCCACCTCGCCTCTGGTCAACAGGCTGTCTGTGACCCTTCCCTGATCATTAAGCAGAAACAGGCTGCCCATATCCGTACCCGACAACTGGGCGGTTAGACCAAGGGTGCGCTGCATGGATGTTTTAAGCAGTTCCCGGTCAGATGCTGATCCGGCCATTTCAATGAGCCGTTCAAACAGCTTTCCCTGGGCCCGGCAGGTCCGATTTTCCAGCGTCAGACGCTGGATTTCATCTTTTAAAGACTGTGGATTTTCCACCATTTCAGCCTTCTGAAAAAAATCACCATTGTCCATCAAAAACAGGCTGTCTTTCACCGGCAGGTTTTTCCATCTCCACCTGCAGCAATGCCGATATGGTTTTATACGAAAGAATAGATCACCCCTATGAATGCTTTCATGTTTTGTTGTGCCCGCCAGAACACAAAATACCACCGGGCATGGGAGGCACCTTTTCTCCTGCCAGTACAAACCCGCCGTCCAGGCGCAGAACACTGCCGGTCATGTACGGGGCATCCTGAATCATGAACAGGCAGGCCTTTACCACATCTGCAACAGTGCCGGTGCGGCCGGCCAGGGTATGGTCCACAAGTGCCTTTTTTTCGGCCGGGGCCAGGGCCTGGGTCCATCCCCGGGTCCCCTGGGCATGGCGGGTTTCAAACAACCCCAGCATAAGTTCGTTTACCCGGACATTGGGCGCCCCCATGCGGGCCCAGGTTTCGGTTAAGGACTGCACCCCTCTGTTGGCAGCCGCATACGCGTCATTGAACACCAGGGCAGCCGGACCGGAACGACCTGTAATAGCAGCCACAGATGACAGGTTGATCACCACTGCATCATCGGATTTTTGCAGCAGAGAGAATACGGCATCAAACACCCAGCGTTTGGCCTTAAGGGTGGTTTCCATTTCCAGGTCCCATTGCTTTTCCACATAACTGCCGTGGACCACGGGCCATCCGCCGCGCTCGATATTGTTGATCAGAATATCCAGGCGGCCGTACCGGTCCCGGATAAAGCCTGCCACCTGTTTTATCTGGTCAATCCTTCGCAGGTCTGCAGTGATAATGTGGTGTTCAGCTTGAGTGGATGAAAAATCAGCTTCCATCTGCGCAAAGGCATCTTCCCAGTCATGGCGGACAAGCACCAGTCGTGCGCCTTTTTCTGCCAGGGCAAGACCGATACCTTTTCCTATGCCTTTGACCGCCCCCAGAACCAGTGCAATCTTTTTTTGGATCACCATAAGAATAGATTTCCTGAGCCGGTTCAGCCCCAGTGCATGTCACGGCCGAACAACTGGTTTTGTACCCATTGCAGACCCACGTCCAGCAATGCTTCATCGCTGGTGCGGATGGTCTCTGACACTGATTGCGGCACACAAAACCGTGCCAGCAGATCCTGATGAAAAATCTGGTGGCGGAAGGTATCAAGATCATACAGGCCCAGATAAACCAGGTCTGCCTGGGACCCTTCCAGTGTGCCGGGCATCATACTGTTTTTGAGACTTATCAATGCCATGAGCTTGTCATTATGAAAGTTGTGGGAATCCACAGCCTGGGTGTCCAGCCACTGCCGCACGGTTTTGCCGGTATTTTTGCCAAAGCCCTTGCAATGGTCCTCTTCAATAAGGGCAAAATATTCCTGTATTTCCCCGGTTGCCCGGGAACGGGAAATGGCCCGGGCAACCGGGTACATCCGACAGGAAGCAGGGCGGTCAGGATATACTGCACAACCGGCACCGGTTACAAAAGGGCAGGTGTGCCCTGTGGCCGGATTGGGCTTGAACCCCACCACAGGCAGGCCGGATTCAGGACCAGAATGGCGGGAAGTATACCGGCGCAAAAAGACGGCTGATTCAATACCCAGATTGTTTTTAAGACGTAAAATATCATAGGGCGTCAAGGCCTGGTTCAAATCCCGGCAGCATTCATTGAAACACCTGTTGTCAGAACCGCAGAAAAACGGCATGCTGTCATCTTCATGCACCGGCTTCATCTCTTCTCTCATCTAAATTTTTCCCATAAAATTATGTCAGGTCCCATGTGTATCATGCCGGATCACCCTATCAGGATTTCAGTAATTTTACCAGTTTCTTTTTGCCGCAAACGCTTACCATATATGGTAGACAAAGACAGATTGATTTCATATATATTGTTATGCCTCCGGAGCATCCAAGCAATTGAAAAATCTAATGAATCTTTTTTTTGAAAAATCTTGACAAAAACTACACGTCAGTGCTATTGCCTTAGCATTTATGTAAAGACTGCGACTGATTGCCAGGCATGACAGTGCAGACACTGGCCTATGAAATATCAGACCGAACCACTGAATCACGGTCTGAATTTGTTATAAAATATTGTTGCACAACGGTATTGTGCTTTTTTTGATTAACTTAATTTATGGAGGTATTTTAAATGCCGACTTTTGTAATCACAGAAAAATGTGACGGCTGTAAAGGCGGGGATAAAACAGCATGTATGTACATCTGCCCGAATGATCTGATGGTTCTGGATCCCAATGAAATGAAAGCGTACAACCAGGAACCGGATCAGTGCTGGGAATGTTATTCCTGTGTAAAAATCTGTCCGACCCAGGCCATTGAAGTCAGAGGCTATTCTGACTTTGTACCCATGGGTGCATCCGTTGTTCCCATGCTGGGTACAGAAGATGTCATGTGGACCTGCAAGTTCAGAAATGGTGTTGTTAAACGGTTCAAATTTCCCATCAGGACAACCCCTGAAGGAGAAGCCAATTCCTATGATGATCTCAAGGGTAAAGATTTGAATTCCGGCCTTCTTTCCACCCAGGAAGCAGACGGTTATGAATTTCCTACTCCCAGTGAACTGGCATAATTTTAACTGTTATCAAAACAAAAATTCTGACACTTATAATTTTGGAGGTATATAATGGCATTACCGAATAAACCTGTTGGAGAGCTTAAAGCAGTTAGAGACCCAGAGGTTGATAAAAGAGATGTTGATATTCTGATCATCGGCGGCGGTATGGCTGCCTGTGGTACTGCTTTTGAAATCAAAAAATGGGCAGATGACGGCACAAAAATCCTGCTGTGCGACAAAGCCGCTCTTGAGAGATCAGGCGCTGTTGCCCAGGGTCTGTCCGCCATCAACACCTATGTTGGCGAGAACAAAATCGAAGACTATGTACGCATGGTCAGAAATGACCTGATGGGCATTGTCCGGGAAGACCTGATCTATGACCTGGGCCGTCACGTGGACGACTCGGTTCACCTGTTTGAAGAATGGGGCCTGCCGGTCTGGAAGAAAACCGATGACGGTAAAAACATGGACGGTAAAAAAGGGTTGAAACTTGGCACCCTTAAAGCCGGTGCCACCCCTGTCCGTACCGGTAAATGGCAGATTATGATCAATGGTGAATCCTACAAGAGAATCGTTGCCGAAGCCGGTAAAAAAGCCCTTGGCGAAGACAACATCATTGAAAGATGCTTTATTGTCGAACTGCTCAATGACAAAGAAGACCCCAACCGCGTTGCCGGTGCAGTGGGTTTTTCTGTGCGGGAAAACAAAGTCTACATCATCAATGCAAAAACCATTATGAATGCCTGCGGCGGCGCGGTGAATGTTTACCAGCCCCGTTCCGTTGGTGAGGGAAAAGGCCGTGCATGGTATCCTGTATGGAATGCCGGTTCCACCTACACCATGGCTTTGAGAGCCGGTGCGGAACTGTCCATGATGGAAAACCGTTTCACCCCTGCCCGTTTCAAAGATGGGTACGGCCCTGTTGGTGCCTGGTTCCTGCTGTTCAAGGCCCAGACCGTTAACGGACTTGGTGAAAACTATGCTGCATCTGATGAGGCAAAAGCAGAGCTGGAAAAATATGCGCCCTACGGCACTGCTGCCGTAACCCCCACCTGCCTGAGAAACCATCTCATGATGAAAGAATACAAAGAAGGCCGTGGCCCCATCATCATGAAAACATCTGATGCCCTGGCAAGACTGGGTGAAACCATGAGCAAAAAAGAGCTCAAACACCTGGAATCAGAAGCCTGGGAAGATTTCCTTGACATGTCTGTTGGTCAGGCAGGTCTGTGGTGTGCCACCAATACTGAACCTGAGAAAAAAGATTCAGAAGTCATGCCCACTGAACCGTATCTGCTGGGGTCTCATTCCGGCTGCTGCGGTATCTGGTGTTCCGGTCCGGATGAAGACTGGGTGCCGGCTGACTACAAATGGGGCTACAACAGAATGACAACTGTCCGCGGGCTGTTCACTGCCGGTGATGGCGTTGGCTGCTCCGGACACAAGTTCTCTTCCGGTTCCCATGCTGAAGGCCGTATTGTTGCCAAATCCATGGTGCAGTATCTGAAGGCTGAAGGCGACAAGGTGACCGGTTTCAAAGAAACCGACCAGGAACTGGTGGATTACGTATACAAACCGGTGAGAAATTACCTGGATCATGTTGAATTCACCACTGCCCAGGAAATCAACCCCAACTACTGTAAACCTGCCGGCATGGCTCTGCGTCTCATGAAAATGACCAATGAGTACGGCGGCGGTACCGGTACCTATTACATGACCTCCGGTAAAAACCTGGAAGTTCTTATGGACCTGTTTGAAATGTTCCGTGAGGACCTTGAGAAAATTGCAGCAGGAGATCTGCATGAGCTGATGAGAGCATGGGAGATCACCCATCGTCTTTACACGGTTCAGGCCCATACCCGTCATATCCAGTTCCGTGAAGAATCACGGTATCCTGGTTTCTATTACAGAGGTGACTTCATGGGCCAGAATGATGAAGATTGGTTCTGCTTTACCAATTCCTCATACAACAAAGAAACCAATGAATGGTCCCTCAAAAAAGTTCCGTATGTTAAGATTATTGCCGACTAGTGTTGACAGGTGATCTGACACCTACGTAATTTTGTACAATAACCTCCAGGTGCCGGCATTCCGGTGCCTGGGGGTTTTTTCAAATTCCAGGTCTTTTTTTTTTTTGAAAAAATCCGTTCCTGTCTCCTTTTTTGACCGCTGGCAAAGCGGTTTATGTATAACAGGTTTTGCCGGTGGTCAAAACAGGAGAGAGGATGACAAAATACCAAATCCTGATGAGATGTTACAACCCGGCATGAGCCATATGAAACAAAAACAATTGAATACAACTCAAATGCACGGAGGGACAGCATGACAACAAATAATTCAGCCCCGGTCAGTGGAAGCATTATGGTGGTTGGTGGGGGAATCAGCGGCCTGACAACCGCCCTGGAAGCTGCCGAAGTGGGGTATGAAGTCTT
>DATFKQ010000046.1:0-5245 GCA_035268565.1 Desulfotignum sp.
ATAAACAACAGAATATGGCCGGTGCTGTTGTCATACAGCCGGGCAAGGTCGGTGAGTTCTCCTTTGATGGCAAAATAGGCCACAACAGAGATCACAAGCACCTTGACCAGGGTTTTTACAAACTCCACCACCGCCCGGGAGGTGAATTTTTGTTTAAACCCGCTGATGGGATTCAACCTGCCGGGTTTGGGTGTGATCGCTTTCCAGGACACTGAAAAGCCCACCTGGGCAAAATTGGAAATCAGGGCTGCCAGAAACACCGCTGCAAATACCGGCAGACAGATGATTATCATCTGTTTCATATGGATTGCCAGCAGATTAACTATATCCACAGGGGCAAAATCAGGAATGCGCTCAAAGGCATAATTAAAATGAAATACCTTTACCACATTCCGGTACATATGAAAAATGGCGGCATACAGGGCCAGAACGCCGCCCAGCAGCACAAATACCGAGGTGATTTCCATACTCTTGGCAACCTGCCCTTCTTCACGGGCCTTGCCAAGCTTGCGCGACGACGCATCTTCAGTTTTCTCTCCACCGCTTTCCGGATCTTCAGCCATCTTTTATTACCCTCCGCCGGCAAACAACAGCAGGTACATGAGCAGTTTTTTAAATTCCGGGATATAATCCCTGGTGACAATGGCAATAATTTCAATGGACAGGCCGAACAAGAACAAGCCCACAATAATTTTTACAGGAAAGGCCACAATCATGACATTCATCTGGGGAGAAAATTTGGCCACAAGGCCAAAAGCCGCACTGACAAACATCAAAGCTGCTATTACCGGTGCCCCGATTTTAACAGCCAGCAAAAACAGATGTGCCATCAGCTCCATCATTTTGGCCAGCATTGGCTGGGGCATCATGAAAAATCCCAAAGGCACCAGTGTAAAGCTGTCCACCAGGGCGGAAATCATCACATGGTGGCCGTTGAGGACCAGAAAAATCACCACACCCACCCAATAGCCCAGCTGGTCCATGATGGATACATTGGCCCCGGTCTGGGGATCCACCACATTGATCATGGCAAACCCCATCTGGAATCCGATGATCTGGCCTGCCAGCTGAATGGATCCCAGAAAAATCCGCAGACAAAGCCCCAGGGTCAGGCCGATAAGGAATTCAGCACCGATCATAAGTCCGGTGGAAACCGCATCCTCAGGAAACCGTGTCAGATCCACGGGCACAACCGAATACAATACCAGAGACAGAACCATGGCAAATCCTGTTTTCAGCATGGCAGGAAATGCATTGGAGGAAAATACGGGAAACATGAACAAAATAATACTGATACGCATCAACACCATCAAATAGGTCTTGAACTGATCCATATCAATGATGTTGAGTATTTCCATAAATTTCTTCTGCAGTTATGCAATGTGGCTATCTGATATAAAGGGGAATATTTTCGATGACCCGTCTGGTAAAGGAAGTCATTTCGTCCAGCATCCAGGGGGCCGCAAACAGCAGACCAAGAAATACAGCGATAATTTTGGGCACAAAGGTCAATGTCATTTCCTGCACCTGGGTGACGGCCTGGAAAACACTGATCACAAGACCGGCCAAAAGCCCCAGTCCCAGCATGGGCATGGAAAGATAAATGGTCAGAATAATGGCCTGCTTGGCAAATTCGATCACAAATTCGGGTGTCATGGCTTATACTCCAAAACTTTTTAATAAAGATCCTGAAATCAGGTGCCAGCCGTCCACCAGAACAAACAGCATCAGCTTGAAAGGCAGTGATATCATGATGGGCGGCAGCATCATCATGCCCATGGCCAGAAGCACAGAGGCCACAACCATGTCAATGACAAGAAAGGGGATATATAAAAGAAACCCGATGATAAAAGCGGTTTTCAGTTCACTGATCACATAGGCGGGAATGAGCACCAGCAGAGACACACTTTCCCGGGTTTCGGGTTTCTGGATTTCCGCCTCCTTGACAAACAAGGCAAGATCGGCTTCTCTGGTATTGATGAGCAGAAATTTTCGGATGGGTTTCTGGGCCATCTCCACAGCAGTATCAAAGGGAATCTCTCTTTCCAGATAGGGGTTCAGGGATGTGTTGTAAATTTCCAGTCCCACCGGTCTTATGATAAAAAAAGTCATGAACAGGGCCAGTCCGATAATCACCTGGTTCGGGGGGCTGGTCTGGGTACCCATGGCCTGGCGCAGAAAATGAAACACCACCACCAGACGGGTAAAAGGGGTCATGAGAACCAGAATTGCCGGTGCCAGGGCAAGAATAGTCAGCAGCAGAATAATTTCCAGCACCACAGCCACCTGTTCCGGTTCTGTGGCCGTGGTCACATTCAATTCCAGAGAGGGAACAGGAAAGGTGACTGCCGCAGCATCAGTGGTTATGCCTGCAAAACAGACAACCAGAACCAAAGCAGCCAGCGCCAGTGTGCGCATACAAAGGCGGTCAGACATCATGCCGGTCCCGGGTTGGCGGGGTGTTTTGTTTTTTACCGGAATCCGGCCGGAAGATACCGCGGTTCAGGGTTTTGGCCAGTATCTGTGAAAAACCGGCACTGTCTTTGGGGAGAACGCCCGACAGGTCGGTATTTTTATCCAGCACGGCAATTTTGGAAATACTGGCCGGGGTGACCCCCATGAGAATAATTTCTTCCAAAACCTTTACCAGCACCAGTTTTTCCTTGGGCGACAAATGGTGAATTGCCAGAACCTGGATCAGCTCCCGGCTGTTTTTCATCCCTTTTATTCCGGAAAACCGCCGCACCAGATAAAATCCCAGCAGCAGCAGGGCCAGCACCATAAAAAGCATGCCGAATGTCCGGGCAAAAGCCATCCATATGTCAGAACCTGCGGTCATTGGTTTTCCGAAGCCAGAGATTTCACCCGGTCAATGGGCGTGATCACATCTGTAAGCCGGACACCGAATTTTTCATTGACCACCACCACTTCGCCCCGGGCAATGAGTTTGCGGTTTATATACACCTCCAGGGGCTCTCCTGCCAGTTTGTTCAACTCGATAATAGACCCCTGCCCCAGCTGCAGCAGATCATTGACCAGCATTCTGGTTTTCCCCAGTTCCACAGACAGTTCCAAAGGAATGTCCAGGATAAAATCCAGTTCCCGTGCTTCCTGTTCTTCGGTTTTTTCTGTTGGCTCTTCCGCATCAGATGCGGAAGTATCATTTTCATCAACCATGGCTCACCCAATCTCTGTTGTGATTTTTTGTGTTATCTTGAACGCCTGGAATCCCCGCTGGACCCCGATAAAGCCCTTGAGTTTTTCAAGACCGTCCACATAACAGGAAAGTGGATCACTGGCATCATTGTCCAGCTGAATCACATCCCCTTCCTGCATATACAATAATTTTTCTCCGGTAATCTCTGTTTTACCCAGCTGGATCCGCAAAAATATTTCTGAATTGAGGATCACTTCTGTGATCATCCTTCGCCAGTTGGTGTCTATTTCCTCCAGTTCCGCCTGGACCCCGGATGACAATTTATGGCGCATGGGCTCAATCATGGAATAGGGATAACAGACCACCAGGTTCCCGGCCACCTGCTCCAGTTCAATCTCAAACCGGGTAACGATCACCAGATCCGTGGGCAGTACAATGGCAGTGAACTGGGGATTCATCTCCGAGCGGATCAAAGTGGTTTTCACCGGTTCTATGGGCACCCAGGAGGTTTCGATATTTTTGAGTACCGCCACCACAGCCTTCTGGATCATCACTTCTTCAATGGCAGTGAACTCTCTGCCTTCCACCCTGGCTTTACCCAGGGCTTCCCCGCCGAAAAAAGTATCTATGAGATTGTAAACCAGCTGGCTTTCAAAAACCACCAGTCCGTGCCCCCGCAAAGGTTCCATTTTAAAAACGTGCAGGCTGGTTGGTACGGGCAGGCTTCTGATGAATTCGGAAAATTTAAGGCTGTCAAAGGGGTTGGCGCTCACATCCACATTGGTCTGCAGCAGCGAGGACAAGGTTGCCCGTACCTCCCGGGACAACCGTTCATTAATGACATCAAAGGTGGGCATCCGGGCCCGGACCACCTTGTCCTGACTGGTGAAATCATAGGCACTGATGCCTTCCACCGGGGTAGATGCCTCAGCATCAGCGCGGGATTCAATTTCGCCTGAATCCAGTCCGTCCAGCAGGCTGTCAACTTCGTCCTGGGATAAAATTTCACTCATGATACCATCACCGCATTAAAAATTTGGTAAAATATACATTTCTCACCACAGGTGCGGAAAAAAGGGAATTAATCTGTGTGAGCAGATTGTATTTGAGCTGAATTTTCCCTTCCGGTGTCCGCAGTTCAAGCCAGGTCAACCGCCTTACCTGGTCCTGGACAATTGCATGAATCCGGTCTGTCATAAAATCAAGCTGCTGCCGGATATCCGGATCAATCAATTCCAGGGCAAGCGCCATATTCACGTGGGCCATGGCGGAACTGCCTTTGAGCAGGAGGCGTTCAAAGGGTTCCAGGGAAACAATATCTGTAAATACCGTTTCATCCATTATCTGGCGCATGGTTGTAACCCGGTCCTGTTCAACCAGGTTTTCAGCGGCAATAGTGTGTGCTGCCATATCTTTTTTATCTGTATCCGGCATGGCAGACAAAAAAAGCCAGACGCCGGCGGTCAGGAACACCACCAACACAGATCCCCCAATGAGGATAATTTTTTTACCCATGGCGGGGATCGCATGCAGCATGGTCGTAAATTTTTGTACCATGTTTTTTTTTGGCTGGTCTGCAGCCTGTTCCCCTTGTTCCTCGTCCATATTTTCTAAAAGCGTTCTGGCCACAACAACTCCTGACGGATAACAAAATTGATACGTTATTTTGCCGGTTGTCTGTCCGATTGAACAGATATATCCCGGGTCGCCTGATAAAAAAGCAATCCTTGTGCCAAGAGGATGTCAACCGGCAAGGTAATTATACAATGGTTATATTTATCGGCAAGTATACGGGGAGTAAGCTGTATTTGCAAAGGATTTCATTGAGCGGCAGGCAGGAGAAAAAATAAAAATCATCCGGACATCACACCGGTCCGGACAGCTGTGGCAGGCAGATATTTGTCAGGTATTTGACGGTTGTCAGCAAAACCGCCAGGATTCTGCTGACAACCGAAACAGTCACAAAAATTTCAAGAAGACGTTATCGTTTCATCTGGATGACAGTGGACATCATGTCATCCACTGTTGTAATGGTTTTGGAATTGGCCTGAAATCCCCGCTGGTTGGTGATCATGGCCACGAATTCTT
>DATFKQ010000047.1:0-16576 GCA_035268565.1 Desulfotignum sp.
TTATCTATCCCAGAAAAACCGGCCCGAGGGCATGGGCTATTTTGATTTTGTAATGAGCGAGGTCCATGGGCTGCGCATCAAGGAGCTGCTGGATGAGAAAGCCGCCGGCAGAAAAATCATCGGTTCCTATTGCGTGTTTGTGCCCGAAGAGATCGTCCTGGCTGCCAATGCCACCCTGGTGGGGCTGTGCTCAGGGGCGGATTTTGCCATGGAAAAAGTGGAGCAGCTGCTGCCCAGAAACACCTGCTCGCTGATCAAATCCTCATTCGGGTTCAAAATCGGCAAGGTCTGCCCCTATCTGGAAAGCGCGGACATGATCGTGGGGGAAAACACCTGTGACGGCAAGAAAAAAGCGTATGAGACATTAGGACATCTGGTGGATAACCTCTATGTCATGGACTTGCCCCAGACCAAGACCGATCAGACCAAAGATCTACTCAAGGCGGAATATGTGAAATTCAAGGCAGCGGTGGAAAACCTGACCGGGGTGACCGTGACTTCAGAGTCACTGAAATCCGCCATTGACGTGGTAAACGCCAAAAGGGCCGCCATCCACCGGCTGTCTGCATTGAGAAAGGCTGATCCCGCTCCCATATCCGGACTGGACGCCCTGCTGGCCAACCAGGTATTTTTCTATGACAACCCGACCCGGTTCACGGAATCGGTCAACAAAATCTGTGATGAACTGGAAACCCGGATCCAGGAAAAAACCGGGGCATTCCCTGCCGGCACCCCCCGGATCCTGGTGTCGGGATGTCCCCAGGCCGTTCCCAACTGGAAACTGCACATGATCACCGAAACCGCAGGGGCGGTGATCGTGGGCGAAGAATCCTGTGTGGGGGAACGGGGCACCCGTAACCTCACCGACAACACCGGCACCACAGTGGATGAGATGATGGACGCCATCGTGGACCGGTATTTCCAGGTGGACTGTGCTATATTCACCCCCAATCCCGAGCGCCTGGACCATATCCAGGAGATGGTCGCAAAATACAACGCCCAGGGGGTGATCCATTACGGGCTCCAGTTCTGCCAGCCCTATCTCATGGAATCCATTCCCGTGGAAAAGGCTTTGGAAGAAAAAAACATCCCCTGTCTTCGGGTGGAAACCGATTACAGCATGGAAGATGCGGGGCAGCTCAAGACCCGGGTGGAAGCCTTTATCGAGCAGCTCAGGTAAGGATTATCATGGCCACAGATATAACAGCGGTGCGGTATGCCGGTATCGATATCGGTTCCCGCACCATCAAACTGGTGGTGGTGGATGGGAGCGGCACCATCCTGGAAACCTTCCAGGCCTATACCGGATTTGATCCCATGGCCACTGCCAATGCACTTATTGAGAAGGTGTCTTTTGACAGCATCATGGCCACGGGATACGGCCGGAACCTGTTTGAACTGTCTTTTGACGCGCCCACTGTCACGGAGATCAAGGCCCATGCCAGAGGGGCATGGGCTGAATTTCCCGATGCCCGCACTGTCCTGGATATCGGGGGGCAGGACAGTAAGGCCATTGCCCTGTTTGACACCGGCAGGGTGAAAAAATTTGAAATGAACGACCGGTGTGCCGCCGGCACCGGTAAGTTCCTGGAAATCATGGCCGCTACCCTGGGGTTTGCACTGGCGGATTTCGGTGCCCAGGCCCTGGCAGCTGAAAAAGACCTGCTGATCTCCAGCATGTGCACAGTGTTTGCCGAATCCGAGGTCACTTCCCTGATTGCCAGGGGCGAAGACCGCAAAGAGATTGCCCGGGGGCTGCACACCAGTGTGATCCGCCGGGCCGCCGGTATGATCAACCGGGTGTCTTCGGAGGGCCCCATCGTGTTCACGGGCGGGGTGGCCAAAAATCCCTGTATGGTGCAACTGCTGTCCGGCAGACTGGACCGGGAGATCCGGATTCCATCCGATCCCCAGCTGGCAGGTGCCTATGGCGCCGCACTTCTGGCTATGACAACATGAAAGGCGGCCAGCCCCATCCTGTATCAGACGGATACAGGATGGGGCTGGCCGCCTTTCAAAACGGCATTATTGGGTCTATTTTATCTCTCCTGTTTCAAATCCGGCACCTTTCCAGGCAAATATGCCGCCGGAAAACCGGTATACATTTTTATATCCCAGTTTTTTCGCCCAGACAGCCCCGTTATGGCTTCTGGTACACTTCACAAAGCCGCAGTAGATGACGATGGTTTTTTCCAGGTCATCTCCAAGCAGGGCTTTAAAGTCTTCTTTGGTTTTTCCTGCGGTCTCCTGGGTATCCCAGGCGGTCATATCCGGGATGGGAAAAAGAAACTGTTCGGCTGACGGCACATGTGCCTTTTTATAACTGTCTTCATAGGGCATGGTGTCAACGATCACCATGTTTTTTCCCTGATCCGTCCAGCCTTTGAGTTCTTCTGCAGTCACAAGGTCATAGTTTCCTTTTTTGACCTCTCTTGCAAGTTTTACCGCTACTTTTTCGGTTTCAAGCTCGGCTTCAAATTTATTGCCGAACAGTGCCCATGCCGGAGCAGTGATACTCACAACCAGAAACAGGGCAGCTGCTGCAGTCAATAATACGTGAACAGGTTTCATGAAAAATGTCTCCTTTTTTGAATAAAATGGGTAAATAATTGATTCCAGGCAACAGGGGTGTGGTTTTTCTGCCGGCGCCAAAGGTAGAGATATCCGGCCGTACCGACCATGAACAGATCTCTGACAAGGGCCTGTCTGAGGCTGTGGAACGCCTGGGCTTCCGGATCTGATTCGCCGAAACAGCCGCAGTCGATGTCATAGCCCATGCTGATTCCATAGGTAAGGACAGCCATGAACATAACCAGCAAAACAGTGATCGTACCAAGGCTGGCCCGGATATCCAGAATCAGACCGGCACCGGCTGCAGCTTCAGTAAAAGCGATTACAACGGCTGCCAGGCCATTCAGCTGCCGGGGAATCATGCCCCAGGCCCCAATGAGTTCTGCAAATGCCGCCAGATCAGACAACTTGAGTACACCGGAATACAAAAAAATGCCGCCCAGGATGAACCGGACAGCTGTATAGATGTTTTTTGATCCCAGTATTTTCACCACAAATGATTCCACATTTACCTGTTTCCTGTATGTTTGCAGGGTCTACTCTGCCCAAAATCAATGGGATAATCAAATTGATAATTTGGATGGAAACAGGCAGTCAGATTTAAAAAACCTATGCAGAACAGTGGCAACAGCGGCTGCTGTAAAAAGACAGGTTACTGCCGCAGGGTGGCCATGATCCTTTCCGGTGTTTTGAGCAGGTCAAAGACATCCAGAATGTCTTTGACCACCAGATCGGCGGCAAAAAGGGCGGCGGCGGCCAGGCCTTCTTCCTGGAGTACGGCAATTCCCACAGCAGCATCTTTAAGCATCAATTCGTCATTGGCACCGTTGCCCACGCACAGGGTGTTCTGTGCCCCGAGTCCTGCAATGAAATCCTGTTTGCTCCGGGCCTGGTTTCCGGCGGGGATGATGATGACTTTGCAGTCGATGTCCGACACCTGGTCTGTGACAAACCCGAAGGTGTCCGCCGTGATGACATGAAATGCGGCCCGGCCGGACAATGACCGGATCGCCTCTTTTACCCCGGATATCAAGACCCCGTCTATGGCAATGGTGCCGTTATAATCAAATACAATATGATGGATCTCTTTTTTTTCCACACCCGGAATATTGATATTAATCATGGATTTTTCCTGATATATTTAGGGTCATATGTTTAGTATCATTTGGTGTCATAAACTATTGAACTATACCAGATCTGGACGGGCTGTCCAATTTCAAATTTGAATGCTGCAGGGGATATTGTATTGATAATGTCAATCCAAGACATGGGTTGACAGGCTCCGGTTTTCGGTTTATTGGTGTCCCATGAAAGGACTGCCAGAACAGTATCGACATGAAAATGAAACAGGTCTGCCGGACTGCCTGGAAACCCCCGATGGTTAACCGGACCGCCATTGTTGTCATGGTGAAATATCCGAAGCCGGGTTCGGTCAAAACCCGGCTTGGCAGGCAGATCGGCATGGAAAAAGCAGCCGTGCTGTATCGCGGATTTGTCCGGACTATGCTGGCAACCTGCCGGTCAACAGGCTTTGACACGGTGATCAGCTGCCATCCGGATCATCCGGTTTCCGATTATCGGGAGTGGCTCGGCAGCGGGTGTGATTTTATGATGCAGAAAGGTGCGGACCTGGGTCAAAAAATGCGGGATGCCTTTGAAAATGCCTTTGCCCTCGGGTTTGACCGGGTCATTCTCACCGGCAGTGACCTGCCCCACCTGCCGGCCGCCGTCATTGAGGAGGCTGCACAAAGGACCGGAACGTGTGATGTGGTGATCGGCCCTGCAAAGGACGGCGGGTATTACCTGGTGGCCATGACAAAGGAAAGTTTTTTTCCGGGAATCTTTGATGATATACCCTGGAGCACACCGGATGTGCTGCACATCACCCTGAAGAAATTGGCGGAAGGCCGGCGCAAATCCTGTCTGCTGACAGCCATGCAGGACATCGATACCCTGGAGGACCTGACCGTTGTCTCAGCGGAAACAGGGCTGTTCTCCAGCCACCGAACAGATGAAACCCCACAGGACATCCCGTGATATGAACCTTTCCGTGATAGTGCCGGTTTTCCGGGAGGCCAAAACCATCAATACATTTCTTGAAACCCTGGAGGTGGTTTTTCCCGCCCCCGGCAATGAAATCATTTTGGTGGACGGCCATCCTGAAGGTGACACCCTTGCAGCGGTTGCGCTGTCCCGGATCAAAAAGATCCGTTCCGGCAGGGGACGGGCCAGGCAGATGAACCGCGGTGCTGCCATGGCCAGAGGAGAGATTCTTCTCTTTGTGCACGCCGATACCTTTTTGCCTGGTGCTGCCCCGGAATTGATAAAAAATGTGCTTTCCAGGGATAAAGACCTGGTGGGCGGGGCGTTTTCCCTGGGAATCGACGATGACCGTCTCCCCTTGAAAATCATAGAATGGTCTGCCAATCTCAGGTCCAGGATCACCCGGGTCCCCTACGGCGATCAGAGCATTTTTTTCAGAAAAGACTATTTTGACAAGCTGGGCGGGTTCAGGGAGATCCCCATCATGGAGGATCTGGAACTGATGACCCGGATCAGAAAGCAGGGCAGCCGCATCCATATCCTGACACAGAAATCCACCACATCCTCCCGGCGGTGGAAAAAGGAAGGCATTGCAATCTGCACCCTCCGCAACTGGCTGATCCGGCTGCTGTATCATTTCGGGGTTCCGGCAGACAGGCTGGCGGCATTGTACAAATAACCGGTTGTGGCCACGACGTCGGAATGCGGCCGGACCTGACCGGTGCCGCCTGGTTTCAGGCGTTCAGGGCCGCACCTGTTTCTTTTTTTTGGGATTTGTCTTCCCATTCACAGGCCTGCACATCCTCCACCTCTTCCCAGCCCGTGAACATGGCCCGGGTGTGGGCCATGACTGTGGGGCCGGTGGTGATCATGTACAGATGCACCACCAGGAATATCAGAAAAGCAAAAGCCCCGGCCATGTGTAAAAAACCCATTGTTCCCAGCCGCCAGTCCAGTCCGAGCCCGGGCCAGGAATTGTAGTAGTAATAAAAAAAGCCGGTGACCATCTGGAAGGGAACCAGAACCGAGACGATCCCCAGATAGGTGAGCCTCTGGAGCGGGTTATGTTTTATCCGGACGCTTTTGGGCACAGGGTGGACTTCTCCCCTGAAAATGCCGTAGGCATAGTAGCAGCTTACATCGTACAGTTTCCGGAATGTGGGTATGTAATGCCGCCATTCGCCGGTGGTCACCATCCAGAACACAATAAAGATGTAAAGAATCAGCCAGGCCCAGGCACAGAAATTATGGACCGTGAACGCGGTTTCAAATCCCAGCAGGGCATAGGTGCCGTGAATTTCAAAGCCGGTTACAAGCAGCACCAGAATGAGCAGGGTCTGGGCCCAGTGCCAGAACCGCTCAAAACGCGGATAAAGATAGATGATATTTTTTGCATTCATGATATATTTCACCTTTGTGTTTTTTTCCCGGCAATTTTTCTGAAAGTACCGTGAAGGATTACCGCTATCACACTCAGGACCACACCGATCCACCCGACCATGTCCAGTCCTGCGTGGTAATCCCGGCCGGGCATGTAAAATCCTGCCAGATCGGCCAGGCGGCCCTCCCGGCTGTGACATGCCTCACAGTTGAGCCGGTTGTCTTTGGGAGCGACCATATGGGTAATGGGAAAATGGTATTCGGTTTCCACAAACCCGAACTCGCCCCCGTATTCCAGGCCGACATATTCCATACCCGAGGAGATGGCCTTCTGCCAGTCGTAGGATCCCCAGTAGGCGGTTTCCTCCTTTGGACTGAACAGATGCAGCGCCGCCATGGTATTGCGTATGCTGTCATAGGGTTGTTTGCCCTTGTGGACCTTGAACGGGTATATTCTGGACCGGGGGTCGTCCCGGCTGCCCATGACCCGGTTGAGTTTTACCGGGTCTGCAGGGTCGATTTTATCCGTGAGGAGGGTGTATTCCAGGCCCCCGTTGAACCAGAAGTATTCGGGGACCACATTCTTGGCCCAGACAAAATCGCCCTTCTTGGTGTGATAGGAATGCTTGCCAAAAGGGCCGTGCTCGGCATAAGGTTTGCCGTCTTTCATACGTCCGGCCGTGGACCAGTCCCACCACATCTTGGTGGGAAGTGCACGGGCATACGCCGGAATATGGCAGGCCTGGCAGGCGACCTTGTCTGTGTGGTCGTTGGCCTTGGCTCCGGGTTTGTGGGGTTTGTCCGTGTGGCAGGACACACAGGTGATACGTTCGATGAGATCGTCTTCTATCAGACTCTTCAACTCTTTGGCTGCCGGCTTCTTGTAGCAGCGCCCTGCGATTTTGTGGGCCTTGGTGGTGTGGCACCGTATGCAGGTAAAATCCGGACCCTGGGCATCCATGTGGACATCGAGCTGCCTGTCTGGTGACAGAAGCGAAGAATCAAGATCCCCGTGCTTGACCCCGTCGCCGCCGCCCCCGTAGAAGTGGCAGGTGCCGCAATTATTCCGGGTGGGCCGTCCCACGCTCTGGGCCACCTTGTTCCAGTCAGGCGGTTTATAGGTTTTTCCCATGAATTTTTTCGGCTCTGAGACAGGGTGTCCCGCGCCTGTGGGAAATTTTTCATACGTGCCGGTCTGATCGTGACACACCAGGCAGTCGATGTTACGTTCCGAAGAAAAATCAAATGTGGCGTCCTTCCAGCCGTATCCTGCATGGCATGATGTGCAACGAGCCTCGTTGCCCTGGATGTTGACTCAGAAATTGTTCAGGGTGAGTCCGGCTTTGCCCATCTTGTTTTCCGGGTCTGCCGGGCACAGCCATGTCCAGTGGATTACCTGGTGAAACTGACGCCCGGCTTCATTGTGGCATGACAAGCATGCTTCGGTGACTTCCGGACCTGAGGTGAAGGTTTCTTTCAATACCTCGTGCCGGGAATGGTCAGCCGTGATCCAACGTTCCGGCTGCTGCACCACTTTTTTGGCCTCGGCAGCCCCGTAGGTCTTGTAAGACTGTTCTGATTCTCCTTTGGTTGCGTGCGCGGCCAGTGGTACAAGCAGCAGCAGCCAGCCAAGCAGGCAGCACAACAGTCTGGTTTTGGAAACGGTCATAATTCCTCCTGAAAAGTAATACATTCCCTATTATGATCTGCAGTGTTATTTTGAAAGAAGCACAGCCTTGTATTCAATCCGGAAAATCCCGTATTTTAGAGTATTATTCTATGCAGTTTTAAAATTGATCTTCAGAATATGTGATTGCTCTTTCAAAAAAGATGATCTTCCCGGCCAGGAAAGTGATGAAGGATGGATGGCCAGGCAATTGCGCAGCAGGTGAATAATCAGGATTACACGCTTGCTTTTGGGGGTTTTCCCTAATTTTAATTATTTTCCGGTCGGTATATTGTGTGTATTGAACATGTCGCGCCAGCTGTAATGCCGAGGCATGTCAGAGATGATTACAATTTTTTTCAATCAGGAGGTTGCCATGACATTACAAGTAACGCTGGAACCGATTTTATCAATTGCCGCAGGAATTCTCATTCTGGTTTTTCCAAAATTTTTGAATTATATTGTTGCAGGATTCCTGATCTTGTTCGGCATTTTACAATTGGTGTAGTTGTGCCCTTACCTGGCAGGGGATTTGGCAACGGTCCGGAATGTGAAAGGCACTTTTGGGGTCCGGGTTTTTTCCGGTGAACAAAAGAGCGCTTGATCTGCCGGCGCATCTGCTTTATTACTAATCTTGCCTTTGAACATAGAACCCAAAAAAGATACAGGAAAGCATATGAGCGATCTATTTGACATAACCCAGATAAATACCATGACACTGGATAACCGGTTTGTCCGGTCCGCTACCTGGGAGGGCATGGCTGATGAAGACGGGGCCGTGACCCCTGAACTGATCAACACCGTCACCCGGCTGGCAGAAGGCGGGGTGGGCCTGATCATTTCCGGGCATACCTTTGTGCTGCCGGAAGGGCAGGCCGGCCCCAGGCAGATGGGAATATACAAAGATGCCCTGGTTGACGGCCTGACATCCATGACCGGTGCCGTTCACCGGGCAGGCGGAAAAATGGTGGCCCAGCTGGCCCATGCCGGCACGTTTGCCGCTGAAACCCTGACCCGGACCCCGCCCCATGTGGTGTCCCTGTTTGAGGGTCTGGCCAAAACCCCCCGCCATGAACTGACCATCTCAGATATCCAGTCCCTGGCGTCAGCCTATGTGCAGGCTGCTGAGCGGGCCAAAGCAGCCGGTTTCGACGGGGTCCAGATCCATGCGGCCCATGGATATCTGTTCAGCCAGTTTCTGTCTCCGGTTTACAACCGGCGGCAGGATGCCTATGGCGGGTCCATTGAAAACCGCAGCCGGGCTTTGTGTGACACCGTGGATGCGGTGCGGCAGGCTGTGGGGCCGGACTTTCCCGTGCTGATGAAACTCAATGCCTGGGATGATGTGGAAGGCGGCCTGACCCTGGAAGATGCGGTTGCGGCTGCCAGACTCCTGCAGAACGCCGGCGTTGATGCCATTGAGGTGTCCGGCGGTTTTCTCACCAGCAAAACATTGTCCCCCAGCCGGCTGGGTATCAACAAGCCGGAAAAGGAAGCATACTTTGAGCAGGGGGCAGCGGCAATTAAACAGGCCCTGGACATTCCCGTCATCCTTGTGGGGGGCATCCGCTCCTTTGAAAAGGCACAGGAACTGGTTGCCGGCGGTGTTTCCGATTATATTTCTTTGAGCCGGCCCCTGATCCGGGAGCCCAACCTGATCAACCGGTGGCGCAGCGGGGATACCGGGCCGGCCCTGTGCAGTTCGGACAATCTGTGTTTCCGTCCGGCGTTAAAGGGAGAGGGAATCTATTGTGTGACTGAACAGCGTGAACGCTCTGAATAACGGTTATGCCTTCCAAAATTATTGGTCTGTTACGGCTGTGTACACTGCGTTTTCAGCCGTACCGCCGGTGAAGGGGTTTTTGAAACAGACGGTATGGGTGTGAACTTCCGGAAACACGTCTTCCAGCAGGGATGTGAACGCTTTTTCCGGCGGATCATCGGACCACAGGGCGAACACCCCGCCCGGGGTCAGGTGCCCTGCCAGTTCCCTCAGGCCTTCGGGTGTATAAAACCGGGCATTGGTCCGGTGCAGGACACGGTTGGGGGTGTGGTCGATGTCCAGAAGAATGATGTCCTGTTTTTTTCCGGGAAAGTCCGGATCAAATCCCTTGTGAGCATCCCGGCTCCGGGCGAAAAAATCATCATGGATCATCCGGCATCGGGAGTCTGATGACAGCTGGTTTCCCAGGGGCACCAAATTGTTTTTGTGCCAGCTGATTACCGGTGCCAGATATTCTACTACCACCAGGGAGCTTACCCGCGGGTCTGCCAGTGCGGCGGCAGCGGTATATCCCAGTCCCAGGCCCCCCACCACCACATTCAGGTGGGGCCTGGTTGCCAGGGCCAGGCTGATCTCCGCCATTTTGGTTTCCGCCTCATGGAACAGGCTGGACATCAGAAAATGGTCCCCCAGCTTTACCTCGTAAATCTTTGTGCCTTCCAGCTGCAGCAGCCGGCGCCGTCTCAGGCTCAATTCCCCCAGTCGGGTCTGCTGACAATCCAGTTCTTCAAAAAGCGGGTCCATAGGTCTCCTGAAATTCGGGGTGTACGCTCACGGACCATAGCACAGACAGGCATGGATGGGAAGCCCCAGATCGCTTGACTCGCTTGACATGGTTCAGTGCATGGATTATTAATGAACCATGATAAACCTGCCTGGCGCAGCACATTGCATTTCGATAGTCTGCGGTGATCTTTGAGATCTTCGTGGTACAAGGGATCGGTGATATGTCAGTTTCGGGCCAAATGGTATAAAGGACCTCTATGCAGGCGGACCTGAACAAGCTGAAAACCTTTTACACCCTGGCAAAGGCCGGCAGCTACACCGCGTGTGCACAACGGCTGTGCCTGACCCAGTCCGCCGTAAGCCATGCCATTAAAAAACTGGAAACAGAACTGGGGTTCGAACTGGTGGACCGGGCCGGCCGAAAATTCCGCCTGACCAGGGAAGGGGAATTTCTCTTCCGGCGGTGTGCCGATATTTTTCCCAGGATCGACGATACCCTGGACAGTCTTGCCATCGGCAGAGGCCACCGGATATCCCTTACCCTGGGCGCTCCGGTGGAGTTCGGATCATCCGTGCTCATCAAGGGGGTGGCCCCTTTTTTAACCAGCCACCCCCACATTCATGTGGATTTTTTCCTGGATCCGTATTTGCTGGAGCCATTGCTGGCAGATGACCTGGATATTATTGTGGACTGCATTCCCCACGTGCACGAAAGCTTGGTGTGTGTACCTTTGATGAGAGAGGAGTATGTGGTGATCGCCACCCCGTGGTATGTGGCGGATCACCGGATTCACACCATTGCCGACCTGTCCCGGTGCAGCCTGCTGTCCTTTGACAAAGACCTGCTCTGGTGGAAAAATTTCATCAATGCCCTGGCCGGCAAAGCGGATTTCGGGTGTGATACTGTGATCCGGATTTCCAGTGTCCGGGGCATCATAAATGCTGCCCTTGCATCCATGGGGGTGGGGTTTGTTCCCCGGTACACGGTGCTCAAGGAGCTGGAGAGCGGTCAACTCATCGAGCTGTTTCCTGACACCGAAGTGCTCAACGACCAGATCAATATCTACCTGAAAAAGCGCAATTTTGAAAAACCGCCCTTCCCGGATTTGATCCGGCATATCCGGTCTCTGCGCCTGCACTGACCCGGTTCAGCGTGTCTGGCATTTTTGTATCCGGTATTACAGGTTAAAGGTGGTCATCACTGCTGCGGCAAAGGCTGAAAGGTCCTGGATATCATGGCGGCAGGCTTCATGTATCTGTTTCATATCCAGCCGGCCGTATTCATGGACGATCAGGTTTCGTAATCCCACAGCCCGGGTTGTTTTTTCACAAAGGGCGGCATCGATCACATCATGTTCTTCCAGAAGATAAAACAGCTCATTGGTGGAGCCGGCCACTCCCATGCCCTGTTCGCTGACAATATGGGCTGCCATATCAATGCAGCTTTGAATTGCCAGATGCAGATTGAACAGAACGATATCCTGGGTATCCGGACTCGTTAGGAACCGGTCCAGAGGAAGAGACGATTTTTTTTTCACCCGGTCCAGGTGTTTGTTCATTGAACTGATTTTGGCAAACAGCACATCTTTATCAACCATGAACCTTCTCCTGTACCCTTTTTTTCAGGCCGGCCTGCATGCGGTCCAGATAAAAACCGAAATCCGCAATCCGGGACATGGCGATCATATTGAATTCACTGGCAAAGGCCTGATGTTTCACCACAACCTGTCTGCCTTTGAGGAAAATCTGTTTGAGCAGCACTTCCCCGGCCCGGTTCATCACAACGGGATGGATGTCCTTTCTCAGAAGTCTGCCAAGATCAGTCAGATACCGGCGACAGAATTGTTCTGCTGATGGTAAGTGTTCCGGTAAAAACAGGATTGCCAGATCCACATCACTCATGGGGCGGTTTTTTTCAGATGCGAATGATCCGAACAGGTGCACGGCAGCCACCTCATTTTTTGTTTCAAAATATTGTGTGATTGTTTCTTCCATCGCGGCTGACATCCTTTCTGGATGGATAGTGCCTGTTTTTTTCCGCAATGTCAAGAAAGGTGCGGCATGTCCTTTTTTGCTGTTATCCGGCGCAGGGTCATCCTGCCGTATGCCATGACCGGTACCGAACTGGAACCCTGCGGTCCTGCAAGACGGCTGGGACCTTGAAAAACTGCTGGGTGCCCATGCCTCCCATCCCTGTATTCCGGATGTGGCCAACGCGTTTTTCCGCTCCGGGGAGATCGAGTCCTGGGGGCGGGGGATTGAAAAAAAATTTTCTGCCTGCCGCAGAGCAGATTCCCTGCCTCCCAATATCCATGTGGACGGGTATGATCTCTGGGTGGAATTTGTCTTTTCTCCGCAGTATATGGCCGCCATCCAGGGTGAAACGGACAGAAAAAAAGCACTACCCAGAAAACTATCCAGAAAACTGCCCGGAAAATATTGGAGATCCTCAAGAATAACCCGGAGAAAAGCCGTGCCAAAATTGCAGAACAATTGGGAGACATCACAGAAAGCGGAGTGAAATACCATTTGGCCAAGATGAAACGGGAAGGGCTTATTTGCCGTGTAGGACCCGATAAACGAAGTCATTGGGAGGTTTTGAAATGAAACCAACCGAAAAAATACAGGCTCGATGAACGTAACCATGTGAAAAAATCGCTCCTGGATCAGCTTTCCGACCTTGGCTGGCAAATCATCGACCTGACCGAAGAGAAACAGACCCCGGGGCATACCTTTCGTGACAAGTTCACCGCCTTTCCGAGAACATCCGGCTTCAGTCCAATGGGAAGATGTCTCGGACAATAAGGAAAAGGTTCGGTGAAAGGGTTCGGCGTAACCAGAATATTGACAAGCGGAAGGATTTTGGGGGACCAGTACCAGAAAACTACCCAGGAAAAAATGAACTGTATGGCCGGATGCGCCTGTATGGGTTGGTAGACGGTTGGTAGATGGTTGGTAGATGGGTTGGCAGAAAATCAGATGAAATTCTGTAAATCAAGGGTGGCGCCTGAGCAGCTTGAAATGGATAAACAAGCGGCATTGCTAAACAATTTCCGCCATGTTCGGGAATAACCATCACATACCACCGGGGCAGGTCATTACGGGGTGCGCAGTGCCTCCACGGAAATGGTGACATCGACCACATCACCCACCACCCCCATGTTGAAAAATTTGCCGTCTCCCACGCCGAATGCCAGGCGGTCAAGGGAAAATGCCGTGTCAAATCCCGCCACAATCTGTTTTTTGTCAAAGGGTGACGGGGCGGTGCCGTGAAAAACAAACGGGATATTCATCTCTTTGGCAATGTCCTTGATTGTCATTGTGCCCGAGACCTCATAGGCATTGTTCTGCTTGTGGGTGATTTTTGAAGAGGTGAAGGTCATGACCGGGTATTTGTCTGCGGCAAAAAAGTCATCGGACCGCAGATGGGTGTCCCGTTTGGCAATGGCGGTGTTGATGGTTTTGACCTGGACGGTGAAGTCAAATTTGCTTTGGTCCAGGTTTTCCGGATCAAAATGGATGGTGCCGTCAAAGTCGGGAAAATATCCAAACACCGTGGAAAAAATATGCTTGATCCTGAACTGAATGGTGGAGTGGTCGGCATCGATGGCCCAGTCATTTCCCCGGGCCGGGACCCAGGCGGTGATGGAAAGTATGAGTACAAGAAAACCGGTGATGGTAAAGCGTTTCATGATGACCTCCTTGATTGAATCTCCTTTTCAGTGTATCCGGATTGCCGGATGTAACAGCAGGAAAAAGGGTTGTGTATGATGAAAAAAATAAGGCGGATTTCCGGAAAGTCTATACCGAGAGCACTCTGCTGCAATTATCACCGGAGGACAGGTCGGATGTTTTATAGCATCTGTTTTTTTGTTGACTGCGGTAAAATTCATGCTAATATGGACAAAATGAAACCCCAAGTTTAGATTTGTCTATATTATGCTGGATCGAAAAATTGAAAACGAGTTACACGTAACTGCTGAAGAATATCCTGTAATTACCATCATTGGTCCCCGCCAGTCAGGGAAAACCACCCTGGCCAAAAAGGTTTTTCCACATCACGCCTATGCCAATCTTGAAAATCCTGAACTGCGCACGCTTGCCATGGAGGATCCAAAAACGTTTATGCTCAGATATCAGCCGCCGGTCATCTTTGATGAAATACAGAACGCACCGGAGCTGTTTTCCTGGATTCAGGTTTCTGTGGATGAAGCCCCTGAACTGACAGCAGGCTATATTCTGACCGGCAGCCACCAGCTGCGGTTGAGAGAAGCCATCACACAGTCTCTGGCAGGAAGAACCGCACTGCTGACCCTGTTGCCTTTTGCCCTGAATGAACTTTCGAAAGCGGCTGACCAAATCTCCCAAGGTATATTTTGTTGAGGTGGGGCTGGCCTGTTATCTTCTGGGGATAGAAACCACGGCCCAACTGGAACGGGATCCCGCATTCGGCAGCCTGTTTGAAAATATGGTAGTTGCAGAAGCATATAAGGCCAGGACAAATCAAGGCAGGCACCCGGGACTTTATTTTTACCGTGACCGGTACCAGAACGAAGTGGATCTTCTTTATCCTTCGGGAACAGCATTCATTCCCATTGAAATAAAAGCCTCCCGCACCTTCCGGGACGAATTTTTGAAAGGCATCCGTTATTTTCAAAAGATTTCAGGATCAGATCATCCCGGCATGCTCATTTATGACGGGGATCTTGAAATGAATAAACAAGCGGCAAAGGTAAAAAATTTCCGCCATGTGCGGCTATGACAATTAGGTATTCCAGGGACAAGTTATTACGGGGTTTACAGCGCCTCCGCGGAAATGGTGACATCGACCACATCACCTGGCATATGCATGTAAAGAATCCCCCGGGGACGTACCAATGATGTTTACGCTTACTGTGAACAACAAACCGACGGGACAATACGTTCCACAACAGGAGGTACCATCATGCTGCATCAGAATATGCCGTCATTGAATGACAGGGAAGGGGTATCGGTTCCTGAAGGGTTTCCGCCTGTCATTGATGCCCATGTCCATGTTTTTCCCGGCAGCATTTTTTCTGCGGTACGAAAATGGTTCGACCGCCATGGGTGGCGGATCAGGTACCGTATGAACACATCCCAAATATTTGATTTTCTGCTGTCGCACGGCATCAGCCATATTGTCGCGCTGCAGTATGCCCACAAACCCGGGATCGCATCACAACTCAATGAATATATGGCTGAAAAATGCAGGGAATATGACCGGCGGGTGACAGGGATGGCCACGGTGTTTCCCGGAGAAAAAAATGCGGAAACGATTTTACAGAAAGCATTCGATGCCGGTCTGGGCGGACTGAAGCTGCACGCCCATGTCCAGTGTTTTGATATGAACGCAGCCTGTATGCATCCTTTGTATGAATGCTGCCGGAAAAACGGCCGACCCGTGGTGATGCATGTGGGCAGGGAACCCAAAAGCACCGCCTACCGATGCGACCCCTATGCACTGTGCAAAGCTGAAAAACTCGAAAAGGTGTTAAAAGATTTTCCAGATCTCCGGATATGCGTGCCCCATCTGGGATTCGATGAGACAAAAGCCTACCGGAAACTGATTGAAAAATACGACAACCTCTGGCTGGATACCACCATGGTCATTACCGATTATTTTCAGTTCCCGGAGAAGATCGATCTGGGCAGTTACAGGCCGGACCGGCTCATGTACGGGTCTGATTTTCCCAACATCCCCTATGCATGGGACAGAGAACTCAAGGTACTGGCCAAGGCGGGTATTTCCTGTGACAGCATGGAAAAAATATGCGGGGGCAATGCTGCGGCATTTTATAATATCTCCCGGTAGACTGATCCGGCCGCAGGGATTGAAAGACAATACCGGTTGCAGTCCTGAACCTGGAAAACAGTGCCCTTTCTGAAGGGATATCACCCCCCGGCCAGAGGCCCGTGCAGAATGAGCACGGCATCTGCTTCCAGGGGTGTGTCCACGGACACCTTCCGGTTGTCCAGAAAAATCAGGGGCACCAGCAGGGGGCTGATGCCCTGTTCAAGGAGGACCTGCCGGACCGGGGTGTTTTTTTCTACCCGGATCCGGCAGGTTTCCTGTTTCGGGCAGCCTGTATCCTTCAGGATGCTCAGCAGGCTTTCCGATATTTTCACAGTAATGGTGATCATTCCACGGCCAGATTGAATTTTTCCAGGGTTTCTTTTGTGGGGATGCCGTTTTCATCCCAGCCCCGGGCCGCGTAATAGGCATCCAGCATTTCTTCGATTACGGCAAATTCCACCAAATGGCCCTTGTTGGGACCGGAGGGAATGGGTTCTTCGTAAAAGCGCGGGGGCGGATAATCGTATTTTCTGCCGAAATCAGGAATTTCCCTTTTGTTGAACATCCGGTTCAGGTGCCAGATCTTTTCAGA
>DATFKQ010000048.1:0-6034 GCA_035268565.1 Desulfotignum sp.
GGCTTTGTTTGTTCTCCTGCCCCTGCTGCTGCAAGGGATAACCCCAGCCACGCGCAAAAACCTGCACAAACCAGATACAATCCTTTGTGTTTCATTTTCCTTCCTTTTTTCATTTCACTGTGTTTCCTTTTTTGGTCTCAAATCTGGTCACAATATAGCTATTCCAGCCAAAAATCAACTTAAAAAGTTATTAATAGTAAGTTTGGGTTAATTATACAAAATATTTTTCAATTTATTGACAAGAATGACCAAAAACTATATTTCATTGGGTGCCTGGAACCCATAACCCAAAAGATCTGCTGTATGAAACCAAACAAACTCATCTGTCTGTGCATCACCATGGCGGCCTGCTGGCTGATGCCGTGGCAGGCCCTGGCGGAAAAACAGGTGAAAAATGATATGAACGGGGACGGCATAAGTGACCAGGTGGTGATCTATGACGATGCCGGCACTGTTATGCGGGTTGAAGTGGACCATGACCAGGACGGATTTTTTGAAAAGCACCAGCTCTATAACAGGGGCGCACTTGTCAAAATTATGCGGGATACAGACAATGACCGCAAATGGGACTGCATTGATTTTTTTGACCAGGAGAAAAGATTCCGCCAGGAAAGGCACGACCCGGCTGGAAAACCGACCCAGATCTCTTTGTTTGATGCACAGGAACAGATACAGAAAATTGACAAGGATTCCACGGGGGACCGACAGTTTGATACGG
Organism: Desulfotignum sp.; assembly: GCA_035268565.1. Lineage (GTDB taxonomy): Bacteria > Desulfobacterota > Desulfobacteria > Desulfobacterales > Desulfobacteraceae > Desulfotignum. The sequence goes on from DATFKQ010000048.1 coordinate 719, forward strand.
TATTTTATTTTGAAAACGGCGCCCTGGCCTCCGCCACAAAAGATACCAGTGCCAATGGCACCGTCAATGTCCGGACCTTCTATGAAAATCAGCTGCCCGTGCGCCAGGAAATAGATGAGGATGAAGACGGCACCCTGGAACGGCTTTTGTATTTTGACGGGAAGGGACAGATTGAAAAACTGCTGAAAGACCCTTTTGGCAGGGAAAAATTTCAGACCATCCTGTATTTTAACGGCGGTAAAATCAAAACCCGGCACCGGGATATGAACAAAGACGGCCAGGAAGATGATATCACCTGGTTTCAGAACGACCTGCCGGTGGAACAAAAACAGGACACCAATTTTGACGGCAGCTTTGATATCAGGACCTGGTTTGTCAAGGGCACGGTCAATTCCCGGAAAAAAGACATGAATTTTGACGGCACAGCTGATTTTTTTGCTGATTTCGATGACCAGGGCCGGGTGATCCAGACCCGGGAGGATACCAGTGGAAACGGACACATCGACCGGATCAGGCATTACCGGTCAGGCGCCCTTTACAGAGTGGAACATGACCATGACGGGGATGAATTTTTTGAAACCGTGTCCCTGATGGAAAACAACCGCATTGTTAAAAACCTGATAGATAAAAACCGTGACGGCACTGCGGATGTTACGGTGTTTTTCAATGCAGCCCGGCAAAAAGAACGCCTGATCAGTGACAGCGATTTTGACGGAAAGCCTGACACCTGGCAGTTCTATACGGATGATACCCTTTCCCGGGTAGAAAAAGATGAAAACAAGGATGGAAAAGCCGACCTGAAGGTGTTTTATGAAAACGGCCAAAAAACCTTTCTGATGCGCGACACCGGTTTTGACGGATATTTTGACACCACCCAGAGATATGACGATCCGGAATGGACCATGATCGTACTACAGGATATCAACAAGGATGAGAAAACCGATATCCGCACATTTTTCAAAGACAGTACCCTGCGGCGCAAGGAAATAGATGAGAACCTTGACGGCTTCATGGATGTTGTTGAGAGTTTTGATGAAAACGGGGAACTGGCAACCCTGGCGGAACGCCGGCAGGGCAAACCCTGGCTGACCTGGTATTATGAACCAGGAGAGATCCTTGTGAGGGGAGAAGAAGACAGGAACCAGGACGGGGCTGTTGAAATCTGGTACCTGTATGAGAACGGCCGGCTCACCATGGTTGAGGAAGACACGACCCTGGACGGCAAACCAGACCTGTGGGAAACCTATGACGAGACACAGGCAATTGTGAAACGTGAACGGGACCTTGATTATGACGGCATCCCGGATTTTGTGGAAATGATTGAACAAGCTGAAACCGACTCCTGATCAGCTGAAAGGTAAAAACGAAGACTATGCTGGTATTTTTATCCAAAGGCGGAATCCTGGTGATTCCCATATTGTTCTGCTCGGTACTGGTACTGGCCATTTTTTTTGAACGGATCATCCGGTACGCCGTCAACCGCCGGCGTGGAAAAGAGATTGAAACAAAAATAGCGGATCTTATAACCGGCGGACGGGAAGCAGATGCCCTTGCTTTGTCCCGGCAGAGCAACTGCCCTATGGGCCGGATCCTGGAAAAGGCCATCCAGGCAAAAGATCTGGACAAGGACATGCTGGAATCGGTGATCGTCAATGCCACTGAAAATGAGGTCAGGGGGCTGTCCGCCTATCTTCAGGCCCTGGCCACCATCGGCAATATCGCCCCGCTGCTGGGACTGCTGGGGACTATTATCGGCATGATCAAGGCCTTTATGGTGATCCAGGACATGGGGGGCAAGGTGAATGCCGCCGTGCTGGCCGGCGGCATCTGGGAAGCCATGCTCACCACAGCCCTGGGCCTTGCCGTGGCCCTGCCCACCATGGTGGCCCACTCCTATCTGCTGGCCAAAGTGGACACATACGAGGCCCGGCTGCAGAACGGATCCGTGCTTTTTTTGAAAGCCGTTTCCACAAAGGAAAAATAGTATGCTGCATTTTAAAAAACACAAAAACCGATACCAGATACAGGCCCCGTTGACCTCATTGATCGATATTGTGTTCCTGCTTTTGATCTATTTTCTGCTCACCACCAATTTTATCGTTGAAGAGGGTATCAAGATCAAGCTGCCCCATGCCACGGCTTCAGCGCCCCAGATCAAACAGGAGATCACCGTATTTGTGGACAAGGAAGGCCACGCTTACATGGCAGACCAGAAAGTGCCGATGGATCAGCTATACATTCGTTTGAAGAAAAAAATCGGCAATGACCCGGACGGCCTGGTGATAATCAAGGCGGACAAAACAGTGATCCTGAACAAGGCGGTCAAGGTCATGGACATTGCCAAGGCAGCCGGAGCGGCCCGGTTGAGCCTGGCCACGGAAAAAGGACTTTGACTGCGCTGAATGGCACACACCCCCACACCATCTGTCAACTGGCTGCTGCATGGATTCATCCTGGTTTCTCTGGGGATACATGTGGTTGTTTTTCTGCACATGGCAGGCATTTATGAAAACCGGGCTGTTTCCTATATTGAACTGACACTGCAGCAGGTGTCCAAACCATCCGTCCGGGAGATTCCCCGGCCCAGGCCCCGCAGAAAACAGGTGCAGAAGACAGAAATCACACCCGTTCAGGCAAAACAGTTTCATGTGCCCAAAATCAAAATGGACCCCATAGACACCCGGGTACCGGCGTACACCCGTGAGCTGATACACCTGCCCCGGATGCCGGATACTGTGAGCGCTGCAGCAGTACCGGCTGCCGAATTCGACACCCGGCCGGACCCTGTTGAAACAACGGATGTTCAGGTGGAATACACCACAGCCAGGGAATATTTTGAGATGCTGAACATGCGGATCCACAGTGTCAAGGAATATCCGGAATCCGCCCGGTCCCGGCATATCCAGGGACGGGTAAAGATCAAATTTGTCCTGCTGGCAGACGGTTCCCTGGGAGATGTCCAGGTTGTAAAAAGCTCCCGCCACAAAAACCTGGATGAGGCCGCAGTCAATGCCGTTAAAAAAGCGGCTCCCTTCCCGAAACCGCCCTCATTTCTTTTCAAAACCCCGGTAACATTGCAGATCAACATCCTTTTTGAGCTGGCATAAGGCGCACTGTGACAGGAAACAGAAATATAGTTATTTTTGGTTCGTTTTGGTTATTTATATTTATTTTTTAAATTTAAATAAATAATATTGACAAACAATAACCAATTGGTATAGATTCTTTCACATTAGGGTGACTGCAAAAAATGCACTCCTTAAGACCCTATGGTACCGGATAATGTTAGGACGTATTATTGTTTATCCAAAAACAATCCCCATCTCCTTGGCAAGCATTATCCAGCAGCCTGTTCCGCCCCTGACCCTGGCAGAACGGGCTGCACTTTTTGCCTCCCTCCACACACCATACCTTCAATCAATATCCGGTCCTGGGTCTTTATTTCCGGAAAAACCCCGAATTGATTCTGTTATTTCTGGAATTTAATAGTCAATAACAGTTGATAATATTTTAAAAAATATATGTAATAACAGTTTTTAACAAAATATCATTGACAATTACCGTATATGCAAATACATAAGAACCTGATTTCAAGAACAGGGATGCATTGTGTAAACAGGCAGTGCATCAGGGTCCCGGGATGAAAATTGTTTGCATTATTTGATTGAATGGAGAAAAAAGATGAAGAAAATCCGGTATTTTCTGGCTGCCTTTTTTATTGTGACAGCAGTTTCAACCCTTCCCGCCCCGGCCCGGGAGACGGTCGGTTCAGGAGAGGTATATGACCTGGGGGAAGTACTTATCATGGAAAAAGGTGATGAGGTCAATTCCATCACCAGCATCAACACGCTTTCCAGCCATGATATTGACATGAAAGGGAGTGAGACCGTGGCTGAAGTCCTTGAACAGGTGCCGGGCATCGATGTACAGATGGGCGGCAAAGGACAATCCTATGTTACACTTCGGGGGTTTAACCAGCGGGATATCAAGGTGCTCATTGACGGGGTGCCTGCCAATCCGACTTATGACGGCTCTCTGGACCTGTCAATGATTCCCGTGGATGCCATTGCCCGGATCAAAGTGATCAAAGGGGCGTCTTCCGTACTTTACGGCCCCAACACCATGGGGGGCGTCATCAACATCATCACCAAAAAAGGCGGGGAAAAACCGTTCACCAAGCTGGAAACGTCCTTTGGAGAAAATGATACCCAGAACTTTATCTTCAACCACGGGGCAGGCAAAGGCAATTTCAACTACTGGATAACGGCAAGCCACCGGAAATCCGACGGGTTTGAACTGTCTGATGACTTTGACCCCGACAATCCCACTACCGGCATCGGCACAGAATTCAATGAAGACGGCGGGACCAGGGATCTGAGCGACTATGAAAAAACCACCTTGAGCACCAAACTCGGGTATGAATGGGATGACACCTCCAAGATCTATCTGACACTGGATTACCATGACAACGAAAGAGGGATTCCCACGGAAAATTTCAGATACTGGGAATTTTCAGAATGGAAACAGTGGCATGTCAGCATGGCAGGGGAACATGATTTCACCGACATTCTGTCCATGCGGGCCAGGCTGTATTACATGAAACATGATGACACCCTGGAAGACGTGAGCTGGGATGCCGACCATACCACCAGAAGAAAATGGTTTGAGACAAGTTCCTATGACGACTATTCCGTCGGGGGTGAAATTCAGGGATATCTGGATTTTGGCGATATCAGCCTGGTGAAGATGGGATTCAGCTACATGAAGGCCAACAATGTTCAACAGGAATATCTAGATGCTGACAGTATGCCTGTCATTAGATTCGGTGATCCTGTCGGGTGGGCACCTGAACAGGAATATGAGGTGGACATTTACTCTTTCGGACTGGAGGACGATATCCGGGTGACCGACAAAATGACCCTGACCGCCGGGGTCAGCTATGATGTGCATGACCCGGTCAAAGCGTTTGACGGAAAGGATTCCATCGACCGGGACAAAACCACTACCTGGAACCCCCAGGCCGGTATATCCTATGACTTTACCCAGGATTTCACCATGTATGCATCTGTGGGGAAAAAGACCCGGTTCCCCCAGATGAAAGAACTTTACAGCGATCTGGCCGGCGGCAACACTGACCTGGACCCGCAGCAGACCATTGCCTATGAAATCGGTGCAACCAAACAGTTCAACAATGGGCTGCGTCTTTCCGGAGCGGTTTTTTACAACGATATAACGGATCGGATCGACTATGATGTTGATGACAACCTCACCAACATCGGAGAAACCGAGATCAAGGGGCTGGAGGCGATGCTGAAT
>DATFKQ010000049.1:0-7971 GCA_035268565.1 Desulfotignum sp.
TGGATGAAGCGGAAAAACTAGGTATCAAAGAGGGTGAGAGGGTGATGGTTTCACGGAATGGATATGCCGAATCCATTACAGCCAACGTGACCGAAGCCATTCATCCAGAGGCGGTCTTTGTGGTGCACGGGTTCGGGCACCGCCTGCCGGTGGAAACCAGGGCCTTTAACAAAGGGCTGGCGGACAACCGGTTTATGACAGGGGGACTGAATATATGGGACCGGGCCGGCGGGGCCATTGCCTATCAGGAACACTTTGTAACGGTTGAAAAGGCTTGACCGGCTAAAGATCGTTGATCAGGAATGCGGTGATTTGCCTGACAGCGTCCCCGGAAAAACAGGGCGGTGTATCGGCCCTTGTTTCCAGGGCCGCTTCCAGAGCCCCGGTATCATCGGTCACAAAGGCCCTTACAGCGGGAACAGACAAAAACAGCGGCGGTTTGTTCAGGGCTGCCCGCCATATTTCGATTTTGTCATACGGGCCGCTGATCCATCCTTCCACGATCACCAGATCCAGATGTGAATACAGGGTTTGCAGCAGTGATTTACAGGTTCCACCGTCTTCCCTTGGGAGGTAGACCGCGGCCAGATCGGGGGTGATCATGGCGGCAGGAGAGGCCCCGGCTTTTCTGTGGAGAAAAGAGTCTTTTCCAGGCCTGTCCAGCTCATGGGCGTGGGCGCTGTGTTTAATGGACCCCACCTTGATGCCCTGATGCACCGCCTCGGTGATGACCCGGGCTGTCAGGGTGGTTTTTCCTGCATCCGGGTGGCCGATTATGTGAATAACTTTCATGCATGTGTCCTTATTTTCTGGATACCTGCTGGAGAAATACCGATAGTTTATGGCACATGCAGCAGCAGATCAAGAAAAACATGCTGCGGTGATTGTGAACCGCTTATTGTGAATGACCGGGATAAAACTGTATGAAGAATTTAGACACATTGCTGGAAGGATCGGCAGCCGCCCACGGCCATCTGTGCCCGGGCCAGGTGGTGGGGGTGCGCATGGCCATGGAGGGATGCAGGCTGATCGGCCTGGACAACCCCGGTGAGCTGCCACAGATAAAAAAACTCATCGTGTTTGTGGAAATGGACCGCTGTGCCGCTGATGCCATATCATATGTCACCGGTGCAAAGCTGGGCCGGAGGTCTCTCAAATTTGTAGATTACGGGATCATGGCAGCCACCTTTGTGAATATTGAAACCGGAAAGGCTTTCCGGCTGGTATCAAGAGAAAGTGCCAGAACCCTTGCCGGAGAATATGCCCCTGATGCCCCTGATGCGCATCAACAGCAGGTGGAAGCCTATAAGCAGATGGATTGTGATACATTGTTTGTGATCGAAGAAGTACAGGTGGATGTGGAGGCCTGTGACATGCCCGGTCCCACCCGGTTCAAGGCTGTCTGTCAGAAATGCGGACAGGTGGTCAGGGACAAGCGGGAAGTGATGAAAAATGGTCAGATTCTCTGCCGTCCCTGTGCTTTTGGGGCGTATTATAAATCAGTTGGAAAAAAAGGAAGCAGACATGGGAAAGAGCAGCAGCAAACTGTCTTTCACAACGCTGCCGGTTGAACAGGCAGTAGGCACCACCCTGGCCCATGACATGACCCGGGTCATACCCGGAAAATACAAAGGCCCGGCATTTAAAAAAGGCCATAAAATCACCTCCGGGGACCTGTGCCGCCTGATGCAGATGGGAAAAAACAATGTGTATGTCCTGGATTTGAAAACAGACCAGGTGCATGAAGATGATGCGGTACTGGCACTGGCGTCTGCGCTGTCCGGGCCGGGGGTCACCTTTTCGGGAACCCCGTCGGAAGGCAAACTGGAACTGCGTGCCGCTTATTCCGGACTGTTCCGGGTGAACATATCGGCCCTGGAATCGTTCAATATGCTTCCGGATGTCATGTGCGCCTCCATCCACAACCAAACCGCAGTCACCAGAGGCCAGAGCCTGGCAGCCACCCGGGCCATCCCCCTGGTAATTACCCGTGCCGACCTGGACCAGGCCGTTTCCCTGGCAAAGGCGCATTTTCCCATTTTCAGCGTGAACATGTTCCTCCCATTGAAAATCCGGTTGATTATTACCGGCGACGAGGTATATAAAGGACTGGTCCAGGACCGGTTCCGGGACATTGTCCGGGAAAAGACCACCCGGCTGGGGGCAACCCTGGAGGAAAGCGTTATCCTGCCGGATAACCGGGAAATGATTTCCTCGCAGATCCGGCAGTATCTGGAAAAGGATACGGATCTGATCATTACCACCGGCGGTATGTCCGTGGATCCGGATGATGTGACCAAAGCCGCTATTGAAGATGCCGGATTTGAACGGATTCACTATTCTGCGGCTGTGCTGCCCGGTGCCATGTTCCTGCTGGGATACCACCGGAACACCACCATCATGGGGCTGCCGGCCTGCGGTCTGTACCACAGGACGACCATTTTCGACCTGATGCTTCCCCGGGTGATGGCCGGTGAACAACCCGGGGCCAGGGATCTGGCCCGGCTGGGTCACGGGGGGCTCTGCCTGAACTGCAAAACCTGCCGGTTTCCGGCCTGTTCCTTTGGAAAGCCGGGGTGATGTATAAATACTGGTGTGGTTGATATGCGGATGATGACAGGAGAAGGTGTTATGGCAACATTGCAGGAAGATATCATTGCTGAAGTAAAAAATTGTGCAGATGAACTGGATGGGATTCCCATCGTACGCATGGTGGCGATATCATTGGGATATACCTTGGTTGAGCTGGACAACGGCATTATGGGGGTGTGTTTCACTCCCCGGTCGGACAGCGGATCCTGTGCCCATTATCCGGCAGCCGGTACCTTGTCGGGAAAACCGGTGCTGCAGCTGGCTGAACTGATGAGGTCCGGACATCCCCTGGAAAGAAGTGTGGGGGTGGCGGCGGTCAATGCCCTTTCCCACACCATTATGGCACAACACCCCGAACAGTTCCGGTTTTCCACAGATGATTTTCTGGATCTGCTGCCCTTTGGGGCCCCCGGGTCCAACAAAGTGGGGATGGTGGGGTATATCGGTCCGTTTGTGCCGTTTCTGAAAAAAAAGGCGGATGCGCTGGTGGTGGTGGATGACAACCCGGCCCTGGAAACCGGTATCATGGATGCGGGGCACACGGTCATTATGGATGCCGGGCATACCGTGACCAGAGATGTCCGGGACCTGAAAGATGCCGACATCGTGATCATCACCGGGTCATCCGCAGCAGTGGGCGGGTTTGATGCGGCCCTGGAAGCTGCTGAATCCGCCCGGTTCATCGGCGTGGTGGGACCGTCTGCCGGATGGCTTCCCCAGCCTGCTTTCAGGCGGGGGGTCCATGCGGTGGCTGCCACAAGAATTACAGATCTTGCCGGGGCGCGCCGCACTATTCTGGAAGGCGGCGGGACCCCGCAGTTCATCAATTACGGTCGGAAATATACCCTGATTCCCCGTTGATGCCGATTTTTTCAAGGGCTACTGCACAGGCCTTGTATTCAGCTGTCAGGGTGTCCGGATCATAGACCGGGTTGGTAAGCCAGTTGGCATTGCCTTCTCTGAAGTGAAAAGCCATCCAGACCATGCCCTGCGGTACTTCATGGGTAATCCGGGCCTTGACCGAGACCTCGCCTCTTCTGGATCTGACCCGGATCATTTCATTTTGTGCAATATTCAGGGTTTTGGCATCGGCAGCAGAGATATCCGCGGTTTCTTCCCCCAGCATCTCATTGAGCCCTTCACAATTGCCGGTCTGGGTCCGGGTATGATAGTGATACAACCGCCGTCCGGTACTCAATACATATGGATAGTCGGCATCTGCCACTTCAGCGGCAGGTGTCCATTCCACGGGCATGAAACTGCCTTTGCCTTTGGTGAACCGCCCCTCCAGGTGCAGAATCGGGGTGCCGGGATGGGACGCAGTCGGGCAGGGCCACTGGAGTCCGTCATTTTCAATCCGGTGGTATTTGATGCCTGCCAGGCTGGGGGCCAGGACTGATATTTCATTGTCCCACAGTTCCCGGGCGCTGTCCGATTCCCAGGTATGCCCCATGCGCCCGGCGATTTCTTTGAAAATCCACCAGTTGGGTCTGGCTTCCCCGGGAGCGGGACTGGCGGTGCGCACCCGGTTCACCCGCCGCTCACTGTTGGTGAAGGTGCCGTCATTTTCACTCCAGGCCGCTGCCGGCAGCACCACATGGGCAAACCGGGTGGTTTCATTTTCAAAAATGTCCTGGACCACCAGAAATTCCGCAGATGCCAGTTCATGTTCCACTTTGCGGATATCCGGTTCCGTGTTGGCCAGGTTTTCCCCGAAAATGTAAAATCCCCGGACGGTTTTATCCACCAGGCCTTCCATCATCTGTGGTATCATCAGTCCGGTTTTTTCCGGCAGGCTGTCCACACCCCAGGCGGTCTCGAATTTCTGCCTGGCACCCGGGTCACCCACCGGCTGGTAACCGGGGAACACGTTGGGCAGTGCGCCCATGTCACACGCTCCCTGCACATTGTTCTGGCCCCGCAGGGGATTGACCCCGCCGCAGGGAACTCCCATATTGCCCAGCAGCATCTGGAGATTGGCAATGGACATGACATTGTTTTTGCCGCTGGTGTGTTCTGTGATCCCCAGGGTGTAACATACCATCACCGGTTTGACCGAGGCCAGGAGCCGGGCGGTTTTGCGGATCAGTTCCGGATTGATGCCGCTGATCCCTCCGGCCTTTTCCGGGGGATAGTTTTCAACGGTCTGCTTGAGGGCCTCGAATCCGTCGCAGCAGGATGCCACAAATTCATGGTCATACAGGTCTTCTTCGATCAATACATGCATGAGCCCGTTGAGCAGGGCCACATCACTGCCCACCCTGAGGGGCAGGTGGGTATGGGCAAAATCCACCAGTTTGTGTCTCCGGGGATCAGCCACGATAAGGGTGGCCCCTTTCTGTACTGCATTTTTCACAAAGGTGGCGGCCACAGGGTGTGCTTCGGTCATGTTGGAGCCGATAACCAGCAGCATTTTGGCCTTTTCAAATTCGTTAAAGGAGTTGGTCATTGCTCCGGAGCCGAAAGAGGTCGCCAGACCGGCGACAGTCGGTGCATGTCAAGTGCGCGCACAATGGTCTATGTTGTTGGTCTTGAACACGGCCCGGAACAGTTTCTGCATCTGGTATGAATCTTCATTGATGCTTCGAGCGCAGCTGACGCCTGCCAGGGCATCGGGTCCGTGCTTTAGAATGATCTGTGTGAATGTGTCTGCTACAAAGGTCAGGGCCTCATCCCATGAAGCTTCACGGAACCCGTCTTTTTCCCGGATCAAAGGGGTTTTCAGCCGCTTGTCCGAATAGATGAAATCATATCCGAATCGGCCCTTGACACACAGCCGTCCCTGGTTGGGGGCTGCATTTTCGACACCGGTAACCTTGACAATGGTGTCATCCTTCACATGCAGCAGCTGCTGACAACCCACCCCGCAGTAGGGACAGGTGGTACGGATGGTATCCACCTCCCAGGGCCGCCATTTGTCCAGGGATTTTTTTTCCACCAGGGCCCCCACCGGACACACCTGCACACATTCGCCGCAGAACACACAGTTGGAGTTCATCAGGGTGGTGCCGGTGCCGGCGATGATTTTGCCTTTTTCGCCCCGGAACCCGAAATCAATCGCCTGGTTCACCTGAACCTCATTGCAGGCGGCCACGCACCTGCCGCACAGAATACATCGGGACAGATCCCGGATGATAAAGGGGTTGTCATCTTCCACCGGCAGTTTCAGTGGTTCTCTGTGCCGGCCGCTGATCCGGCCTTTCACCTGATACCGGTAGGCCAGGGCCTGGAGTTCACAATCCCCCCACACAGGGCATAAATCCTCTTTCCGGTCATTTTCCATGGCCGCAATCTGAAAATCGGTCCAGGATTCATCTGCCTTGGATCCGATATCACAATCGTGGTTACCGGAATCCAGCATCAATCCCAGGTATATTTTTCGATATGCCACAATCTGCGGGGATTCGGTATGCACCACCATACCGGCTTTGGCCGGTGAACTGCAGGAGGACACGAGTTTTTTTCCCCAGGATTCTTCCAGCTCCACAATGCACACCCGGCAGGCCCCTGTGGGGCGGGTGCCTTTCAGGTGGCAGAGGTTGGGAATGTCAATTTGATTTTGCTGTGCAACTTCCAGGATGGTCTGGCCGGGCACAAATTCATAGGCGTGGCCGTTGATGGTGATGCGGTTCTGGTCCATTGTGAGTCCTCTTCAAAGTTGTCCGTTTCTCGATTCCTGTACTGCCTGTAATGACATCGCTTTATCACAGGGGATACGTTGTGTCAATAGAAGCATAACGAATATGCAACATCATCTCAGGTACCCCATTCTGTTCGCCAGCGCGGTGTTTGTACCGTCAGTTTTGTGTTCTGAATCTGGCCGGATATCCCGGCGGCTTTTGGATTCAGGCTGGTGTCACAAAGATCCGGCCGGTCCTTGAAAAAAATTTTTCAACGGGGCCAGCCGGGTGAGGTAGGAGATCAGCCGCTGGTTTTTTTCAACCCCCAGCCGTTCTTTTTTGATGAAAATATTGAAATCATCCGCTGCAGGGGTAATGCGGGGGAACGGATCCATGAGTATGTTTTTTTTCAGCTCCCCCATCACGGTGTATCTGGGAACAAATCCGATACCCAGGCCGGCAATGGCACCATTGATAATTCCCCGGATATGGTTGATCTGCATCACATTTTTCAGGCATGCCTGTTTAGCGGGCGGAATGGCGCTGATGAAATTATGCCACCAGTCAAGGTCCTTGTCCAGCGAGAGAATGGATACCCGCTCAAGATCCTCCAGAGAGGTTGTCTGCATTTTTTCAATGAATGCAGGCGCTGCAATGGTGACATACTGCTCCTGGAAAAGATAGATTTTCTCCAGATTTTTTACCATATGCGGTTTACAATCGATGATAAGGTCTACTGTATCCTGCAGCAAGGGTTCCATCAGGTGGTGGGAGAACAGAAAATCGATGTGAATATCCGGAAACCGGTCCAGAAATTCTTTGATATGGTTGATCAGAATAGTGGTTCCGAACTCCACAGTGGCACCCACCCGGATAGTGAGTTGTATCCGTGTTTTCAGCCCTGCAAGATCCTGATCTGTTTTTTCCAGCTCATAGAAAATTTTTTCACATGACCGGAACAGAATTTTCCCTGCGTCAGTCAGTACAAGATCTCTGCTTTTTCTGTTTATCAATGCCGTATCAATGGAGGTTTCCAGTTTTTTGATGGCATGGCTCACCGCACTCTGGGTAATGTGCAGGTGATCTGCGGTTTTGGTAAAATTGCGGATTTTACCCAGGGTGAAAAAAGTTTTGAGGTGGTATAAATCCATGAATGTGTTCATTCATCTAAATTATTCATGCTAAATATAAATATTATGAATTTTACTATTATCATAATTGCTTTTATAATGCCAGCATGTTTTTACCAAATATTACCAAAAACAGATGATGAGGATGATCCATGGAAAACCATCGCATAGACAGTATTTTGAATGACCTGGGTATTCAGCCGGTCAATTACGGTGCCAGCACCGGCGCAACCTGGGGCCGGATTCATACCCTGGGAAAAGAACTGGTATCTTATTCTCCTGTCACCGGCCAGCCCATTGCAAGCGTGATACATGCCCAGGCCCATGATTATGAAGCGGTTGTCAGCCGGGCCCATGCCGCATTTGAAAAATTCCGTATAATGCCCGCCCCCCGGCGGGGAGAAATCATCCGGGAGATCGGCAATGCCCTGCGAAAGAAAAAACAGAGCCTGGGGGCACTGATTACCCTGGAGACCGGAAAAATCTTAGCCGAAGGAGAAGGGGAAGTCCAGGAGATGATAGACATTGCTGATTTTGCCGTTGGGCTCAGCCGCCAGTTGTACGGCTTGACCATGCACAGTGAGAGACCTTCCCACCGGATGTATGAGCAGTGGCATCCATTAGGGATA
>DATFKQ010000050.1:0-22741 GCA_035268565.1 Desulfotignum sp.
ACCGGGTAGATCCCCCGCTTGATCTCAATCTGACCAAACCGGACAGTGTCTGCCGCCACCCGGATATCACAGGCCAGCAGCAGTTCCAGGCCAATGGTCAGACAGATTCCCTGGACGGCCATGACCACGGGTTTGCCCACCTGCCTGTCCGGGTCCAGTCCCAAAGGGTCCATCCCAGATTCAGGCAGTTCCGGAAACTGCCCTCTGGAAAAGCATTCCGCCCATTCCGGCAGGTCCAGGCCGGCGGTAAAATGGTCGCCTTTGGCATACACCACCCCGCATCTCAGGTGCGGATTGCGGTGCAGCTCGCCATAGGCAAGGCTCAGCTGCCGGTACAGATCCAGGTCGAATGCATTGCGCTTTTCAGGTCTGTTCAGTCCCATACACAATACATGTCCCCGGGTGTCCACTATCAGCTTGCTTTCTGAAGTCCTGTCTTCTCCTGTCAAAGGATAATTATCCATTTTCATTTGTCTCCTTGAGATATATGCCGGTCCGACGTTCATTGCAATCCATACCATTTTCATGCCCGGCTGGATGACAAGATTGAACAGGCCCGGCCTTGTTCAGGGTTTATCCAGACCCAGTCTGAACAAGTGCAGGGGCAGCGGTTCGGTGGCAATCTGCTGGATTTTGCCCGGCGTGCGGGTTTTAGTCAGGATCAGGCTGTTGGTGTATTTACTGATCTGTTTGAGATCGCCTGGCCGCAGTTGGCCGGTCCATTTGATTTCTATCGGATGGAACCTCTGCCCGTCCACATAAGCGACATCCACCTCGCCTTTGGCCTTGATATAATACGTGGGAAAACGCCGCCGATAAAGGCCGGCCACGCATGTTTCGACCAGCTTGCCGCAAAGCTCGGGGCTGTCCAGAAACGGTCGCAGTCGGTCGTTAAACGGGTCTTTTGCCGGGTTCAGCCAGGCATTGATCGCATGCAGGATAAACGGATCGGTGAACATCACCTTGCGGGCCTTTTTCGGTGCTGCCGTCAGCTTGTCTTCCTGCAGGGCCGGCTGGACATAAACCACGTCCATGGATTCCAGCAGACCGATGTAATCGGCCACGGTTTGGGGGTGGTCGATGGCAAGATCCTGACACAGCGCATTCCAGGTCACCTGGGAACCCAGTCGTTTCAAAATGGCCTGCAGAACCTGGCGCAGGTAATGCTCCTGCTTGTTGCGCTTGATCATATCCCCGCGGATCCAGTCACTGTAAACCGTAAAGATGGCCTGGGGGATATGGTCTTCCCGGGCCAGGGCATTGATGGCGGTCAAAAAACCGCCGTGAATCAGGAAATTGTCAAAGGCCGCAAACAGCCGTGCCATAATCCCGGCATCAACTTGCGGGACAGGTGCCATCAGTGCCTCATGTTCCGCAGCGGTCAGGGTCCGGCTCAGAGTGACCACCTCGCTGAAACCAAGGGGAAAAACCTGAAAATCAACCTGGTCGGCCATCCCTCTTCTTCCGGGAAAACACATCCGGGCTTCCCTGATGATCACCATGTCCGAGCCGGACAGTACCAATACCACATTTTCCAAAGCACCGCTGTCGGCAAGGTATTTCACCCCCTTTTCCCAGGTCCGGATATAGGTGACTTCATCCAGAATGACAAAGCGCATCCCGGGGGGGCCGGCCGGCTGTAAATGGTCCCCTATCAGGCGAACCAGGGCATGCTGGTCGTCGATCAATTCTCCGCTGAAAAAAACAATGGCATGGGGATGAACCCCGCCTTTCAGAAGATGGGCCATCCATTGCTTGAGCAGGGTGGTTTTGCCGACCTGGCGGCCGCCGCTGACCGTGTAAATGCCGGGCAATTGAACAGGCAGCCGGTGGATCAGAGGAAAATCCCATACCAGGGCCTGACGGCTCAGGATTTTCAAATGGGGGTCTTGGGAAAAGAATTGGTCCGGGCTTTCCAGATGCAGATTATGTGGTGCAAAACGAATATCCATGCCATTCTCCATCTATTGAATAAATTTATTCAATAGGTATTGAATATATATGTCTACTGTTGAAAAAGCAAGAGAAAGGCTTTTCATGAGCCGGCTGAATTCAGCTTTTTATCTGTCAATGCTCTCGGCCCGTGACGGAACCGGGATTCCCTCCCTTGTTTGGGATTTACGGCTTCACGCCTTTGAGAATGCCGGATTCAGTTGGACCGGTGTAATCCAGGCGGACGATATCTGTCAGGCCGGCCGCAGTCGTCATCCCCCGGATTTCCGATTCTGTGTAAGACTGTCCGGATTCGGTGCCCAGAAGCATGTTCAAAGAAAACAGGGCCGCAAACTCGGGTTGGTCCCGGGTATCTGCCAGAATGAAATCATGGATGAGCAGCTGCCCGCCGGGCACCAGTGTTTTGGCGGCATGGGCAACGATATCGGCGGCCTTGTCCGGTCCTTCTCCGTGGAGGACATGGGACAGCCAGGCGGCATCAAACTCCGGTTTCAACGGGATCTCATCGGTTGTGTAATCTCCGGGAACAAACCGGATCCGGTCAGAGAGGCCGAACCGGCGGATGGTTTTCTCGGCAAAGGGCCGGGTGGTGGGCAGATCAAACACCACAGCCGTGAGGTCCGGGTTGGCCCGGCAGAAATGGATGGCATAGGTGCCGGGGCCGCCTCCCATATCCAGCAGGCGGGTGGCCCTGGACAGATCAACGGTTTGGGCCACAACCGGTGCCGCAGCCATGGCATTGTTGAACATGCCCATCAGAAATGCTTCCCGCCATTCATCAGATGTCACTGATGACCGCTCCCGGATGGGACCGCCCATTGTCACAGCCTGGTCCATGCGGACCCAGGAGTCGGCAAGGTGGTGATGGTGCTGGATCATGTATCCGATGTACCGGTTGGAATCTTTTGAGAGAAAGTCTGCAGAGGCCTGTGTGTTGGCATATCCGGACGAAGTTTTGGTCAAAAGCGCCATGGCGGCCAGGGCATCCAGGAGCATGGTAAGCCCCCGGTTATCCCAGTCTGTTTTTTGTGTCATCTCTCCGGCCGTCAGGGTATCACTGCCGATGATGGTGAAGATATCCAGTTTCACGGCCGCATGGAGGGTGCAGGTTTTCCAGTAATATCCGGACAGTTCCAGCAGGGTGCCGGGATGCCAGTCTTTTGTGTGGGTCATATTACCTCCTTATTTTTCCTGCCATTGGGGAAGCCGCTTTTCAAAAAATGCGCTCACCCCTTCCTTTGCATCGTCTGTGGTGCACAGCCGGGCAAAGGCCTCATTCATGTAGGCGAAACGGGCCTCGTAGTGCAGGTCTTCGGACCGGTAGAATGCGGTTTTGGCAATGCGCACTGCCACCGGGCTTTTTCGGGCCAGGTCAACGGCCCATGCCAGGGCCTGATCATCCAGATCTTCTTTGGGAACCAGTTTGTTTACCAGTCCAAGCGACAGGGCTTCCGAAGCCTTGATCAGGTCTCCGTACAGCAGCAGTTCCAGGGCTTTTTTCCTGCCCACGCACAGGGATACAGGAATCACCGGACCCACACAGTTAAGCCCCACATTGATGGCAGTCAGGCCCATGCGCACATTGTCAGCGGCAATGACCAGATCGGCGGCCGCAGCCAGCCCCATGCCATTGGCGACAGCCACCCCGTGCACCTGGGCGATGACCGGTTTTTTAAGTTTTGAGATGGTCACCAGGGACTGTTCCATGGTTTCAATCCACGCCTGGTATTCCATCGGAGTTTTGCCGGCCAGCTCATTCACATCAATGCCGGCGCAGAACGCTTTGCCGGATCCTTTGAGCAGGATCACCCGCACCCCGGGGTCTGCATCCTGACCCAGCAGGGCCTGGTTCAGTTCCTGTGCCATACGGGTATTGAAGGTGTTCATCTGTTCGGGCCGGTTCAGCGTGATGGTTGCCACGTGATCGGCGGGGGGTGCCACCAGAATGTCTTGAAATGCCATGGGGGTCTCCTTGTCAACGGTTTGCGATGGTTATCCATACTGTTTTTTGGCAAGATTATTGATGCCCGATCAAGAAGATACCATATGTGGCAAAAAGATTGGGTAAAAATGTGACAATTTTTCCTTCCAGCTGGTGGTTTTTTGTGTTGATGGCCGCTTTTTTTAGAATGCTGAATCCGGCCTGCCGGGTAAAATTTTCAAAATCTTTGAGGCTGAGAACCCGGATATTGGGGGTGTTGTACCATTCATAGGGCAGTTCCTTTGTGACCGGGGCGCAGCCGGTGAGCATCAGCTGGCTGCGGATCCGGTAGTGGCTGAAATTGGGGAAACTGACCACACATTTGTCAGCCACCCGGAGCATGGACTGGATCAGCGACACCGGATCATACACCTGCTGGAGGGTCTGGGAGCAGATGGCATAATCGAATGCCTGGTCCGGGTAATCGATGATCTCC
This sequence comes from Desulfotignum sp., assembly GCA_035268565.1. Lineage (GTDB taxonomy): Bacteria > Desulfobacterota > Desulfobacteria > Desulfobacterales > Desulfobacteraceae > Desulfotignum. The sequence goes on from DATFKQ010000050.1 coordinate 4,371, forward strand.
GTGTTGATATCCCCCTGGAGAACGGAAATGCCCTTTTCAATGCATTTGACTACCCGGGACTCCTTGCGTTCGATCCCCCGTTCAACTACCTGTCTGTTCTGTTTGAGCCATAACAGCAGGTCCCCTTCTCCGCAGCCAAGACCCAGAACCCTGGCATTCGGAGTGATCCAGGAGGCGATGATCTGTAAATCATACCGCAGGGCATGCATGGGAAACACTCCGTAAAAATCCTGCCATCAGCTGGTCCAGTTTTTCATTGGGCAGCAGAAATGCGTCATGGCCCCACTGGGCCTCGATCTCACAGAAACTGACATCCAGGTTGTTTTTTTTCATGGCTGTGACCATTTCTTTTGACTGGTAGGTGGGGTAGAGCCAGTCCGAGGTATAGGACACCACCAGAAACCGGGCAGCGGTTCTGGAAAACGCCTTGACCAGAGAGCCGTTTCCGTGCTCCCGGGCCAGGTCGAAATAGTCGGCCGCCTTGGTGATGTACAGAAACGAGTTGGCATCGAACCGTTCGATGAACTTATTGCCCTGGTACTGAAGATAGGATTCCACCTGGAAATCGGCCCCGAACTCAAAACTCAATGCACTTTTGTTCTGGAGGCGCCGACCGAATTTCAGGCGCATGGATTCATCGGACAGATAGGTGATATGTCCGATCATCCGGGCGATGGCCAGCCCCATGTCCGGTTTGGTTTTGCCGTAGTAATGTCCGCTGCACCAGTTGGGGTCTGCCATGATGGACTGCCTGGCCACCTCATTAAAGGCAATGGCAAGGGCGGAATGGCGGCAGGTGCTGGCCAGGGGCACAGCTGATGCCACCATGTCCGGATACCGCACGCACCACTCCAGCACCTGCATGCCGCCCACAGATCCCCCCACCACCGCCAGCAGACGCGTAATGCCGAGATGGTCCACCAGCGCTTTCTGGGATCTGACCATATCCCCGATGGTGATCATGGGAAAGTCTGTGGCGTATTCTTTTTTGGTAACCGGGTTGGGGGATGCCGGGCCGGTGGAGCCCATGCAAGAGCCCAGGATATTGGAGCAGATGACAAAATACTTATCCGTGTCAATGCCTTTGCCCGGTCCCACCATGATGTCCCACCACCCGGGTTTGGCATCCTCTGCCTTGTAGCAGCCTGCCACGTGGGAGTCGCCGGACAGGGCATGGAGAATGAAAACAGCGTTGGATTTGTCCTGGTTCAAAGTGCCGCAGGTTTCATAGGCAATGGTGACAGGCCCTATGGATGCGCCGCTTTCCAGGGAAAACGGATCTTCCGGTCCGGCAAAGGTAAAAAACTGTTTTTTCACCAGACCCACGGAGGTACCGTTCTGGTCATGGCCCACATACTCACTCATGGTCACACCTTTTCAAGGGCAGACGCCAGATCACCGCAGATATCTTCGATGTGCTCGATCCCCACTGAAAAACGCAGCAGACAGGGATCGGCCAGGCGGTCTTTCACATCCTGGGGAAACGATACATACTGGGATGAATAGGGGTGGATGATCAGGGTCTTACAGTCTCCCAGGTTGGCCAAATTCAGGATCATGGACAGGTTGTCCACCAGCCGGAAACAGGCTTCCTGATCTGCCAGGCCGAAGGTCAGCATGGTGCCGAAACCTTTGTTGCCAAACTGTTTTTTTGCCATGCCATGGCTGGGATGGTCGGAGAATCCGATAAAATTCACCCATTTCACTTTGGGATGTTCCTGCAGAAACCGGGCAGCCTGCACAGCATTTTCCATGTGCCGTTCCATGCGTACCCCCATGGTGGCCAGGCCCAGAACGGTTAAAAACGAATGAAACGGGGCTGCAGTGGTACCGAAATTGACATGGTGCTCTTTGAACATGCGGTGTAAAAATGCCAGGTTCCCCTTCTGGGCCACAAACGGGGCAAAATCGGCAAACCGGTCCGTGTCCCAGTTGAATGTGCCGGCATCCACCACCACACCGCCCAGGGCCCCGCCATGGCCGGAAAAATATTTGGTTGTGGAATGCAGCACAATATCAGCCCCCAGTTCAATGGGCCGGCACAGCCAGGGGGATGCCAGGGTGTTGTCTACCAGAAGGGGAATGCCCTTATCATGGGCAAGGCCGGCGATTTTTTTCAGGTCCGGGATTTCCATGCCTGGATTGGTAATGGTCTCCATGTAAACGAACCGGGTTTTATCCGTGATATTTGCGGCAATGTCATCCATATCCAGAGGATTGGCCAGGCGGACGGTGATGCCGTATTTTTTGAATATATTGGTGAACAGGGCATAGGTGGACATGAACAGAGAGGAGGATGCCACAAACTCATCTCCGGCCCGCAGCAGCGTCATGCAGGCATTGCTGATGGCAGCCATGCCTGAAGCAGTGACCACGGCGGCCCTGCCTGATTCCAGGGAGGCCAGTTTTTCCTCCAGGAACCGGTTGGTGGGATTGGTCAGGCGCATGTAGATATGATCGGGCAGCTCTCCGGCAAATGTCTGGCTCAGGTTGCCTGCGGTGTCATGAAAATGGGCAGCGGACTGGAAAATGGGAGGAAGGGTAGCCCCTTCCCAGTCATGGTCTTTGATCCCTTCATGAATGGCCTTTGTTTCAAAATGAAGCGGTTTGTTCATCAATCAGTTCCTCACCACGATATAATAAATATAAAAACTTAAATATCACCTTGTGGTATATTTTTGTCAAGTGTAAACTGTACCCCCCCCCGGCACGGGTCTTTACTCACACAGTCCTCCGGAACAGAATAAGCAACCAGTAAAGTTTTCCGGACAATGAAAACCCTTGATGTCGATGCCCATACCGTATAAATAGAATCAGTAACCGCCTTTTGGCGGGCTGGAAACTCAAACACAACCACATGAGGAGTGTGAACATATGCCGGTGGTGACATGGAAAAAAGAAAACAGAATTGCGGTGGTGGAGATGTGCAACGGCCCCAACCGGATGAACCAGGTGTTTTCCCGGGATTTCAACCAGTGCCTGGACCAGGTCCGGGAAGATACAGATATCCGGGCCATGGTCCTGACCGCCACAGATGAAAAGAATTTTTCCCAGGGCATTGATGTGGAATGGATCGGCAAAAAGCTCCAGGAACAGGACAATGACACAGTGATGGCCTTTATGTATGACATGAACCGGGTTTTCAAACGTCTGCTGCTGTTTCCCGTGCCGGTGATTGCCGCCATCAGCGGCCACGCCTTTGGCAACGGGGCCATCCTTTCCTGTGCCTGTGATTTCCGGTTCATGAAAAAGGACCGGGGGTATTTCTGCTTTCCCGAGGTGGATGTGGGTATTCCGTTTCTGCCCGGTATGATCGCTTTTGTGCGCAAGGCGCTGCCCGAGCACCTGTTCAACCGGATGATTCTGTCCGGCCAGCGCATGACCGCTGATGACCTTGAAGTACATAACGTCATTATCAAGGCCTGCGGCAACCAGGAAGCCCTGATGACAGAAGCTATGGCCTTTGCAGCCGCATTTGATAAAAAACCGGGGATCTTCCGGGAGTTGAAGCAGCGCATGCACAAAGACCTGGTCCGGGTAATGGATGAACAGGATCCGGTATATATTGATGCCCTCAACCTGTTTGTGGCGGATTGAAATAATTGAAACCAGGAGCGCAAGGGAGCTGAAATAATCGAATTTGAGGGCTGCTCCGCCATCATAACCGGTACCGGCATCGGTCGGTCCTGTGGCCGGGATCTGGCCGGCGGCGGGCAAAAGTGGTGGGCGATGCTGTCGGCAGAACCAGAGACAATCAGCGGCCGGCAGATCAGTTTCCCCCTGGCTTGACTTTTCAAGATGTTTGTGGTTTGACCAGTTGTAACTGATGCATTGTTTTTAACGCCGCAAGCAGTAAGGAGCAGATATGAACCGGTTGCATTCGATCCGGACCAAACAGATGGCCGGATTTCTGGCCATTGCCGCAATTACGGCTATTGTCAGTCTGGTGAGTTATAATGGTATGAAAAATCTGGAGGCCAGTTTCAGGCAGGTAATTGAAACAGCCCCGCTGACGGAATCGGCCATTAACATGAAACTGGCGGTGAGTCAGGATATCGTGGCTATCATGACCCTCATGGCTGCGTTGGATACAGACCAGCTTGATGCTGCCTGGCAGCTGCACCTGGAAAATGCGGCCCGGTTTAACCAGTACCAAAAGGCAATCCTGGAAGGCGGTGACATTGGTGATAAACATATTTTTCCCACCCGGGATCCGGAACTGCGGCAGATTATCCAGGATGTAAAACAATTTCACACATCAATTTTTCTTCCCAGCTTCAAGGTGGCCTATGACCAGATGCATCTGCAGTTGTCGGCGGAACCTTATGATTACGCGCTTCTGGATACCATTGATGAAAAAACCATTGCCCTGGCCAATGATCTGACCCGGCAGCTGGATCAGGCCGGCGCCATCTCCCAGGGGCTTATCCTTCAGGCGGAAGCAGATCTGATAAACCAAAAACAGCAGGCGGTTACCATTCTGGCGGCAGCCACACTGGTGGGAATCGCGGCAGCTGTTTTGCTGGGATTTGTTGTGTCAGGCCGGATTGCCACCCCGGTTAAAAAAGCGGCCGCTTTCACCGGAGAAGTTGCCCGGGGTGATTTTTCCAAAACCCTGGCAGTTACCCAGAAAGATGAAATCGGGTCCATGGTGAATGCCATGAACCAGATGGTACAGGGACTGGCATCGGTTTTTAAAAACATTGCCCAGGGGGTGGCTACCCTGGATCAGACATCAGCGGATTTATCCGGGATCTCAGACAGCCTGAAGACCGGTGCTGAAAAAATGACCCATAAGTCAGGTGCGGTCAGTGGTGCGGCCCAGGCAATGCAGGAACGGGTGGCTTCTGTCACCCAAAGTTCCCAGGCTTTTTCAGATAATCTGGATACGGTATCTGCTGCCATGGAACAGATGAATGCCACGGTGGCGGAAATTGCTGAAAATACCAGTGAAGCCCGCCAGATTTCCGAAACAGCGGTGTCAACAGCCAGGGACGCTTCCAGCCGGGTGGATGAACTGGGCAATGATGCAGCTGAAATCGGAAAGGTAACCCAGACCATCACCGACATATCAGATCAGACCAATCTGCTGGCATTGAATGCCACCATTGAAGCGGCCCGGGCAGGAGAAGCCGGCAAAGGTTTTGCCGTGGTGGCCAATGAAATAAAGGGCCTTGCCCGGCAGACAGCAGATGCTGCCAAAGATATCTCAGAAAAAATTGCGCGCATACAGGATTCTTCCAAAGGCACGGTAACCGAAATTCAGCAGATTTCAAAGGTAATCAATGATGTAAATACCATTGTCTCCTCTATTGCGGGAGCCATTGAAGAACAGTCCAGCACCGCAAGAGAGATTGCTGAGAATATCTCCATGGCCGCCCGGGGGGTGCATGACAACCATGAACATATTGCAGACATATCCCGGGCTTCATCCAGGATAACACAAGACATCATCAGTGTTAACAGCCATGCCGGCACTGTCACAGATACCAGCCGGAAAGTGAGCGAAAACGTGACCCGGATCACGGAATTTTCCGCCAGTCTGGGACAGTCAGTCCGCCGCTTCAAGGTTTAGCAGACACCACAAAAAAAGGTAGTTTTTAGCCATTGGCTGTTAGCTTTTAGTTGATAGTGACCAACAGGAAAAAAATTAATTGTTACTGGAAGGCTACTGGAAGCTGATAACTGAGTATTGACGGCTTTCATATAAATTTGGTGATGGAAAAAAACAGCATGAACATTTTGGCCATGACCCTTGATCAGGTGGTCCACACCCTTGAAAAAGAATATGGAAAAGGCCGGTTTCATGCCCGGGCCCTGTACCGGGAAATTTTTAAAAATGCAAACCCGGATCTTTTCTCAGCACCTGAATTTGCCGCTTCCCCCAATCTTGCCGGGGCCCTGCGCAAAAATATCTGCCTGGACCCAGGCAGGATAACAAAGGTTTTCCAGGACAGGGATCTCACCAAATTCATCACCCGTCTCTCCGACGGGCTGGACATAGAATCGGTCATTGTTCCCATGAACCGGTACAACACCCTTTGTGTGTCCAGCCAGGTGGGGTGCCGCATGGGATGCGCCTTCTGCGAAACAGGCTCCATGGGATTGCAACGGAACCTTGCAATAGGAGAAATCACCGGTCAGTTGTACAATGCCAGACATGTATTGAAAAAGCAGATCAAAAATATCGTATTCATGGGTATGGGAGAACCCTTTGACAATTTTGCTTCTGTCATGGCTGCCGTGCAGATCATGAATGAGCAGAAAGGATTTGACATTGCCCTGCGCCACATGACCATTTCCACGGCCGGTGTGGTGCCGGGTATCCGGAAACTGGCCGCCATGAACCTGCCGGGCATCCGGCTGGCCATATCGGTCAATGCCCCCGACAACCCGACCCGGTCAAAGCTGATGCCGGTGAACAATGCCTGGCCCCTGGAAAAACTCAAAGAAACCCTGGCAGCCTTTCCTCTGCCCCGGAAAGGCACCTTTCTGTTTGAATACATCCTCATCAAAGGAATGAACGATTCTGATACCCATGCAGAGCAGCTGGCAGATTTCATTCATCCCCTGCCGGTGCGCCTGAACCTTATTCCCTGTAACCCGGTACCCGGCCTTGCCCATGAAAGTCCCTCAGATAAAGAGATGAACCGGTTTTCCCAAAAACTGGTTGAAAAAAATATTTTTGTCATCCGCCGCTGGAGCAAAGGCAGGTCTGTCTCTGCCGGCTGCGGCCAGCTGGGGCGGCAGCCAGAAGGCCTGTGATTTTTTTTACCGTATTTGGGTATCCATCTTGACAGGGGGCTGGGAATAAAGATAGTCTACACTGCACACCAAATTTTTAAGATGCAGGACACACATGACCTATCCAGAAGACAAAAACAGATCAGGCGAGTACCTGCGCCTGGCTTTAACCTATCTGGTCAAGTATGATCTGCCGGCCAATCCGGTCAACTACACGGTCTGGTATGAATATGTATCCGGCAGAAACCTGAAATTAAAAAAAGCGGTGGATCTGTCCATACAATCTGATCAGCTCCTGGATGGGGAATGCATTGAACATTTTTATCAAAAATATGTCACCGACGGGGACCGCATCATCATCAGCCGTCTGCTCACCAAGATCAATCTCATGCTCAGGGATATTTCCCATCATATCCTGGAAACAGAAGGGGATCTGGCAGGCCACGGCAAAAATCTGGGAGAGTTGGCAAAAAAAATAAATACAGTGCATGACTTTGAGGGAATCAGGGAAATTGTGGATCAGATGCTGGAGGAAACCAGGGGCCTGATTTCATCCGGTTCCAGGCTCCAGAGCCGGATGACCGTATCATCCCAGGATTTAAAACAATTGTCTTTGGAACTGGAAAAATCCCAGAAAGAAGCTCAGACAGATGCCCTGACAGGTCTTGTCAACCGACGGGGACTTGAAAGGGTTTTTGAACTCGAACGCATCAGGGCCAGGCAGAACCAGGAGCCCTTCGCCATAATTCTTCTGGATATTGATCATTTCAAAAAGGTAAATGATACCTATGGTCACCTGGTGGGAGACAGCCTGCTTAAGGGAATTTCAAAAATACTGGCCCATCATTTGAGAAAAAATGATGTTGCTGCCAGATTCGGGGGAGAAGAGTTTCTGGTGGTGCTGCCCGAAACCGGCATCAATGGTGCCTGTACCGTGGCAAAAAAAATTCAGGATGCCCTGTCCCGCAAGGAATGGAAAGTCAGGGAATCGGGGAAACGGATAGGAGCAGTGACTGTTTCCATGGGCATTGCCAAATATGCCCTGAATGAACCCCAGGACAACCTTTTCAAACGGGCGGATGACGCCCTTTATGAGGCCAAGCGCACCGGCAGAAACCAGATCGTGACCCGGGCGGATATAATATAGGCCGGCAGACCGGCCAATACCGCAGGCCGGGCTCTCCATGGTCCGGTTTTTTGGCGGGACGTATCATTCTGTGAGTTTTTTTATGTTGTCTCTGGCAAATGCAATGGTGGGATCAATTTCCAGTGCCATTTCATAGTATTTTATCGCCAGATCTTTTTCCCCCAGCTCCCGGTAATTGGAGCCGATATTGGCATAGTTGATGGCCTGGGAGGGATCCACTTCCAGGGCGTTTTCAAAACAGAAAATGGCTTTTTGGTGGTCTTTTTGCATAAAATGACCGACCCCCATGGTGTTGAGCAGATCCGGCCGCTGGGGGTCCACAGCAAGTCCTTTTTCGCAGACAGTGATCGCCCTTTCATACAGGCCCAGATCCTTGAGGCAGGCCCCCATGTGAGAACAGATGTCAGGCAGGTTCATCAGCACCGGTTCTCTGTCCAGTGCGGTTTGAAACTCCTGCAGCGCAGTGGGAAGATCTGCCAGCGCACTGTATACCAGTCCTTTGTAAAAACTGGTGTAATATTGTTCCGGCAGGGCCTTTTCCAGGGCATCCAGTTTGTCCAGGGCCTGGACGGGATCAAGGGTTTCGGTGATGAGCCTTGCTGAAAACATGCCCACACTGGCGGATGCAGCCCGCTCTCTGAAATGGGCCCCCGGCATGATGGTGTAAAAGGCGGGAATGGCCAGATCCGGATGCCGGGTATCAATGGCCAGGATCTGGTAATTTTTTTTGGCCAGAACGGTAATAAGGTTTTCCACCTCCACCCGGATATTGGAATCTGACAGGTCCGGCAGGTCGGCCAGATCCTTCATGGTCTTGGGATGGGTGATAAAAGCAGCATCTGCGATGTCGGTGAACTTGGGCAGGCCGGATGCCACATAATTGGATCCGGAATTGAAATCGCCTGCCAGCTGGGCTACCTCGGTAAGGGCCCGGCCCATCGCTTTCTGGGGATCAGGCGAGGTGCCTGCGGTCCACACGATCTCGCTTTTTTCCGGAAACGTGACCGGATCCCAGGCCAGAACAGCAATGGTGGGAATGCCCGTGTCCAGGGAAAGGTCTGTGGCATGCACCTGAATGCCGCAGTTTTTGTATTTGGCCAGCAGCTCTTTTATCAGAGGATCGGTGAAGGAGTCCAGCCGGATACCCGGGATATCCGGTTTCCCCTGGCTGACCAGAGAAGATGTGTGCCGCTCCACCAGTTCACATATACCCTGGCTTAAGGCTTCTTCATTGCAGTTGCCGGCACAGGGCCCGTTGAATTCATTGATCATGTAAAACCAGTTAAAAGGAATCAGCACTTCTTTGCCCATGGTCAGGTTGTACCCTCTGGTCCACTGCAGACTCAGGCTGTCAAATATGGGTTTGACCCTGTAAGCATCAGCGGCATTGTCATGCACAGACCGGATGATATGGTCAAAGGAAAGCATGTTATCCCCCAGGTCTGCTGTCCGGGCAGAGATAAAATTGCTTTTTTGGTTCATAAAGGAAAAAAAACTGAACCGTTCTGCAAGCTCCATAACCGCACTGGCTTCTGACTGGGCCGGGGTGCCCCCTTTTCCCATCTGCTTGGTGGTGCCGATAACCTGTCTGGCATCTGTGCCGCACTCACTGAAAAAAACCGGTATGTCCAGGCGGCCGTTGTCAATGCGCCGGGTCCGGCTCAAAATATCCAGTCGGGTTTTGGCAGTCTTTTTTCTGAACAGGTCCACGGTTTTTTCCGGGGACATGATTTTGTCCTGGTCATAGGTGTAGCCTTTTACCGCATCTGTAAGTTCGATGGTATATGTCATGAAAATCTCTTTTGTATCCAATGGTTTAAGTGGCACAGATGTGCCGGCCGGTACTGGAGAAGCACCTTAAAAACGGGCGTTGGCGGTGCCTGCATAGTTATTTCACCAGGGCTACAGCATCCCCCACCCGGATTGTTCCGCCGGTAAGAATTTTTGCAAACACCCCTTCTTTGGGCATGATGCAGTCTCCGGTGCGGTAAAAAATGGCGCATTTTTTGTGGCATTCTTTGCCGATCTGGGTGATTTCCACAAGGGCTTTGTCTCCCAGGCGCACCTGCTGTCCGATCTTCTGGTTTTTCCAGTCAATGCCTGTGGTGGCAATGTTCTCGGCAAAATCCCCGAAATGCAGAACAAAGTCTTTGGTACTCACCGCATCAATGCTTTCAGCTGCCAGGAAACTGAGCTGCCGGTGCCAGTCCCCGGCATGGGCATCTCCTTTGATGCCATGGTTTTCCACCAGTTCCGCCTGGTCAGTGCACTGCTTGGTGGTGCCTTTTTTTTTGCTCACGGCAATGGAAACTATTTTCACGGGGGTATTCCTTATCTTTTGTGGTTATCAATACCAAGGAGGATTTATATCACATTGTGGCAGTAGATTTCAATACCATTCAATACCCAATGACTGCTTCCGACAGGCAGAGAAGACAGATTATTTTTTGTCCTGCCTGTTTCGGGATTGTCCGTTTACAGGTGGGTTCCCTGCAGGCAGGTCCACAGAGGCTGTCCGGGGGAAGGGGTCTGTTTTTGGGAAAAAACCTGCATCAATGTCCTGGTTGATTTTCCGGGCAAGCCCTGCCGGCAGTTTCTGCAGGGCAAAGGACTGCTGGATGCAGGCTTCGAGACAGGTATCCATGTCATATAATTGCCTGCAGGCGTCACATTCCTGGATATGGCCCAGTATGCCGGGATCCTGGGTCTGCTTGTGTACAGAGCGGTTCTGCAGCCAGATAAAAAAGTCATTACAGTTCATGGGTCAGATATGTTCCGGTTTATTGTTTATATGGAGGCTGTTTTCCCTGCTGTCTTTCAATTGTTTCAATAATTTTACCTTTAACGCCTCTTTTGCCCTGTTCAATCTGGACATAACTGTTCCAATGGGAATACCAAGGGTTTTGGCAATATCCTTGTACAGCATATCATCCATATAATACAAGATCAAAATTTCTTTGTATTTTATGGGCAGCTGGTCAATGGCATCATTCACTATTCTGGTGTCAACTGCCTGTTCCAGCAGCGTGTCTGCTCCTTTTATCTGTGTTGCAGATTTGAGAAATGCAATGTAGTCACTTTTTTGAAGCTGCTGCCTGGCATTGTCTTTCTGGCAGGTTTTTAAAAAATTATTGCGCAGAATTCTCAACAGCCATGATTTGCATTTGGCCGGATCCTTGAGCTGGGAAAATTTATGATAAGCCATCATAAATGTTTCCTGAACAATATCTTCCGCATCAAATACATTGCCGGTGTATTTAAGGGCCACATTGTATAAAAGCTTCATATGGGGATATGTCAGCTTTTTAAACTGCTTTTTATTTGTTTGTGTTTTCAATACCATATCATCATATCCTGACTTGGCCTCCTGAATCAAAGATAATCAGGATATGAATCAAATCAATTGCTTTTTATTATATGACAAAAAGAGGCTTTGTTTTATTCCAGGATTTTACTGTACCGGTTCCAGGTGAACCATCACTTCGATGATATCGTGATTGGTTTTCATCAGGTTTTCCTTTACTGCCTCGGAGATGGCATGGCCCTGCTGCACGGTGATATGGCCGTCCACCTCCAGATGCAGATCAATATAAAATGCACCGCCTGTTTTTCTGGACCTGAGCCTGTGTACCCCTCTGACATGGGGAATCGTTTGGATAAGGGTGCGGATGCGTGCCAGCTCCTGCTGGGACATGCCTGCATCCACCAGTTCTGCTATGCTGCACCCCAGAATCCCGAATCCCGCCTTGATGATGAAAACCGACACCAGGATGGCTCCGACCGGGTCCAGAAAAGCCAGTTTCGGATCGATGAAGCCGGCAGTCACCGCCACCAGGACCGGAATGGATGACAATGCATCTGTTCTGTGATGCCAGGCATTGGCTTTAAGGGAAGATGCCCGGTTTTTTACCCCGGCTTTATAAGTGATTCTGAAAAGGATCTCTTTGACAATAACAGACAGGACAGGCGCGACAATCACCATTGGGTGCAGTTTTGTTTCCACAGGATGCATCAGGGAAATGACGGCATTATACCCGATGCCGGCGGCCACCCCAAGCAGGATCAGGCTGATGGAAATGGTGACAAAGGATTCGATTTTCTGGTGACCGAAAGGATGGCAGGCATCAGGCGGGGCTGTCCAGTACCGGACACCGAACAGGATCGCCACATCAGATCCGGTATCGGAAAAACTGTGCAGGGCATCTGCCACCACTGCCTGACTGCTGCCTGCAATGCCCATGACCAGCTTGATCAGGGCCAGGACCACATTGGTCCAGAGACCGATCCAGGTGACTTTTTCAATATTTTTTCTGGTCTGGTTTTCTGTGGTCATAACAGGTTCCCGTATATCACAGACAGGTCAATCAAGGGGATGAATTTACGGTTGGCCGTCGGAAAAGCAAGCCTGTGGATATTTTCAGGTGCAATCCACTGGTGGTCAATGGGGCCGTCCAATACCACAGTCCCTGATATATAATCGCAGTAAAATACATCCATTTCAATCTTAAAGTGGGTATAGGCATGCCTGACATGGGTCAGAAACGAAACAATTCTGACATCAAGACCGGTTTCTTCTTTGATTTCCCTGATGCAGGCATGTTCTGCGCTTTCGCCTTTTTTTTGTTTGCCCCCGGGAAATTCCCATAATCCCCCCAGCAGTCCGTCCAGTTTTCTTCTGGTTACCAGGAGTTTGCCCTCTTTGATGACAATGCCGGTGCTGATGCGGTGGCAGGGAATTTTTTTTGTTTTCAGCCGTACAGGAAAAACCGAAACCCGGCTGCCGGTCAGGGCCAGGCAAAGGTGTGCCAGGGGGCAGCTGCCGCAGGCAGGAGCCGCCGGGGTACAGACCAGAGCGCCCAGTTCCATGAGGGCCTGGTTGAAACCGCCCGGATCTGTCCGGTCCACAAGGGTGTCTGCAATGGCTTTGAACCGGATGTGCGCAGAGGACTGGTTCACCGGGACATCCATGCATAAGAGCCGGGCCAGCACCCGTTTCACATTGGCATCCACCACCGCATGGACCTGGTTGAATGCCATGCTCATCACTGCTGATGCAATATAATCCCCCACGCCTGGCAGGGCCTTGAATTCGGAGAATCGGTCCGGGATGCGGCCCTCCATTTGCTGTACCACCTGTTGGGCTGCCTTGTGCAGGTTTCTGGCCCTGGCATAATACCCCAGTCCTTCCCAGGATTTGAGTACCTGGTCCAGATCAGCCCGGGCCAGGCTCTCCAATGTGGGAAACCGGTGCATAAAGGCCAGAAAATAGGGCACTGCTGTTTTGACCTGTGTCTGCTGGAGCATCACCTCTGATACCCAGATGCGGTAAGGGTCGCAACTTTCCCGCCAGGGCAGGTGCCGGCGGTGGGTGGTGTACCAGTGCAAAAGGTTTTTTTGGATCAATACAATGTCTGCAGCAGTAAAGCTGTGTGTGTGTTGGTTCATCTTTGTTACTGGGTGGGTCATCTGAAATTTTCCATATGGCTGTCAGCTGTTCAGGCTGCTGCGGGCCGGTGTTTGCAGCAGCAGGGATGGGTCATTGTCCGGCCTGCCTGGCAGGTTTGAACTGCTTTACCCGGGCAATGAACTGTTTTGTCAGGCTCACCGGGCATGTTCTGCTGAACCTGATCCGGATGTACATATCTGTTATGGCGGCAGTTTCTGATCCAAGGTCCGGTCTTTTTGCCTGCACTGTCAAAAGAAAATCCATGGGTCCCTGGTCAGGTGATCTGGTCAGGCCGATGCGGGCCAGGCGTTTGCAGAAAAGGGCATACCCTGCTGCCACCGGGTCTCTTTTTTTGACAGTGGACCGGTGCAGAAACATCCAGAAAAAAACAGCCACAACCATGACACTGAGGGTCAGCAATAAAAAAAACACCGTCCCTGTACCCCGTGATGTGCCAAATCCCAGGCGCTGGAGCAACGCTTTTTGTTCTGAAAGAGAATACCCAATGAACCAGGCCTCCCATGCAAGGTTCACAGCTTCCAGCATGAACCCCATTTTTTTAAAAACAGAGAGCGCATCCCGGGCCCCGGCAGAATAGGAAAAAGATCCGTCCGGGTTCTGCTCCAGGCGGTTCGGGGCCACCGCCAGGGTGGGATCGATGCGGATCCAGCCCCTGTCTGGCGTGTACGCCTCCACCCAGGCGTGGGCAAAGGACTGGCGGATGCTCAGGTAATTGCCATAGGGATTGAGTTCACCGCCGAGATATCCCCCCACCACCCTGGCCGGTACCTCCAGCACATTCAGCAGAAAAGCCAGGGCACCGGCATAATGTTCACAATACCCCTTCCGGGTTTCAAAAAGAAATTCATCCATGGGATGGGCCCCCAGCCGTGGGGGGGTCAGGGTATAGGTGAAATTGTTTTCAGTAAAATAGGCCAGGATCTGCTGGATTTTTTCCTGGGTATCAGCGGTTCCTTTTCCCAGGGAACGGGCCAGAATCCGGGCTTTCGGGTTATTGTCCGATTGGGTGAAAACAGGCTCTGAAGACAGGGTGTCTGGTTTTTTTTCGGTATCAGCTGCTGTCCGGATGCGTGAGACAGCCTGATAGGTTTTTTTCCGGGTCACCCGCTGTCTGGACACAAGGGTGTGGCCGGCAGTCAGATCCGCCCCGGAGGGGGCTGCAACCGGCCGGTCCAGGGCAAACAGCCGGCGGCTTCTATGGGGTTCCAGGGTTATGGTATGGGGCACAAGGCCCGGGAGGGTTTCCTGAACAGAAGCGATGTCAGCTGGATTGTCCGCCGGGAGCCACTGGGTGCCGTCAAATCTTTCAAATACAATCCCCCGCCAGTACAACGCGTCAGGCGGCGGGAGCCCACCGTCAAATGCAGCCCTGAATGCCAGAGACTGGTCCAGGGTCATGCGGGAGATGCTGCCGAAACCAAGCTTCTCCGTGAACCCGGATTTCCCCGCCCCTGGCGTTTCCATGGAGAACAGGCCGTGCTGGAGCCGGGGAAAAACCAGAAACAGAAGCACCATCAGCGGGATGGCCTGGGCCAGGATACGGCCTGCCAGAAAGATGCTGGGCCTGTAGTGTCCTTCAGGACGGTTGATGTGTATCAGCGCGGCTGTGGTGACAAAAACAGAGAAAAAAAGGTATAAAACAATCCACAAAGATTCAGACCGGAACAAACTGGTGATGATGATAAAGTAGGTGAGCAGCACCGTGATCATCCGGTGCCGGTGGGTGGCCATTTCAAAGGGTTTGATGGCAGCCATGACCGCCATGAGTCCCACAAAGGCATCTGCATCGATTCTCACACGAAAAGTGAGCATCAGTCCGGTTATGCCGGCAGCAGCCAGGATATGGCGCAGGAGGGGGCCGGGAAGGGGCCACCCTGTTTTCAGCCGCACCAGCATGTATCCCCACATGAAAACACACCAGACAATGATCCATGCCGGCAGCCCGGGCGTATGGGGGGCAATGGCCACCACCAGGGCAGAGATAATGGGAAAAGCATGGCGGGTGTCCCGGTTCAAACAGCCTCCTTTCGGCTGAAAAGGGCAAGGGCCCTTAGACATTTTTTTTTGTGGGCCTGCCCCCGGCCCGGAACTATCAGGGTGTGGGGCAGCTTAAGCCCAAAGGATCGGTTTCGGTTGTCCGCAGCAAGGACCATGCTGCACAGCCGGGACAGCCGGTATTCCGTATCCCTGGAAGCAAAAGCGTCAAAATCCAGCATGGTGAAATGGTCAGCCCTGGCTGTGAAATCCTTGATAAATATACCCTGTCCCCGGGAAACCGCTTTCCAGGCGATGCGGCCCACATCATGGCCGGGCTGGTACATAGACAATCCCTGAAAATCATCCGGTCCTGCATGCCGGGTGTCTGCACTCCCCCCTGTGCCGCTGTTCCCCCGGCCTGATCCGGCAGGCCCCTTTACAGGCACTGGATACACAAGGCAGGTCATGTGCAGAAAAACCCTGGTCCTTAATCGGAAGAACCCAAAAGGAAAAACCGAAAAAAGCGTCAACGGTCCGGGGGTGAAAACGCCTCTTTTTGTTGTTTCTGCCGGAATCTCCAGGGTTTTTGTTTCATTTTTACAGATGGTTGCCCATAGACCGGTCTGGCCGGGCAGGGCAAAATGTACAGCCACCCTTTCCTGGTTTTTTGCCTGTACCTGTATGGTGAATGCGGTTGTCTGGCCGGCAAAAACAGGTCTGGCAGAAACAAAGAGGATATCCATGCCTGTCAGGTTCATCAGAGAATAAAAAAGGGAGATCAGGGCCATCCCCCCTAAAAGAAACACCAGGATAAAGCCGGCGTTGTTGTTGTAGTTGATCGAACCGGCCATCATGGCCCCGAGGATGGCGAGAAAAAGCAGGCCGTGCCGGGTGGGGCGGATTAAGATCTGTTTTCTGGTCAGGACCATGGATACCTTTCTGGCAGTGGTTATACAGGGACTGCCACTTTTTTGAGTATATCCATGAGCCTGTCCCTGGAAAATTCCGCCAGGTCCGTGGGGGACCGCAGCCTGTGACCGGCCACCCAGGGCAGCATCTGCTGCAGGTCTTCAGGCAGGGTGTGGTCCCGGCCGTGAAGATAGGCCCAGGCCCGGGCGGCCCGGGACAATGACAGGCCGGCCCTGGGGGAAAGCCCGAACTGGAAGGTGCCTGAGGTCCGGGTGAATTCCAGGATGTCCTGGAGATATGCCAGAAAGGTATCAGACACATGGACCTGTTCCACCTCTGCCTGGATTTTCAGTACCCCGGTTTTGTCCATAAACGGCTGCAATGCGGCAAGCGCGGGTTCTGCACCAGTACCCCGTAAAATTTGTTTTTCCGCTTTTCTGTCAGGATATCCCAGGTGGATGCGCATGAGAAACCGGTCCATCTGGGATTCCGGCAGGGGAAAAGTGCCGGCCTGCTCCAGGGGGTTCTGGGTGGCAATGACAAAAAACGGGGCTTCCAGGGCCCTGGTCTCTCCTTCAATGGTCACCTGTTCCTCTTCCATGGCCTCCAGCAGGGCGCTCTGGCTTTTGGGGGTGGCCCGGTTGATTTCATCAGCCAGAAACACCTGGGTGAAAATGGGGCCGGGGTGAAAGGTGAAGGTGGCGGCATGCTGGTCAAAAACAGACATGCCCAGAATATCTCCGGGCAGCAGATCAGAGGTGAACTGCATGCGCTGGAATTTGAGCCCCATGCACCGGGCCAGCACCTTGGCCAGCGTTGTCTTGCCGATACCGGGAAGATCCTCTATGAGCAGATGTCCCCGGGCAAAGATGCACGCCAGGGCCAGGCGGATCTGGGGTTCTTTTCCCAGCACAACAGAGCCCACCTGCTGGACGATTTTTTCATATATCTGCGTCATCATGGGGTACAGGCTTCCCTTGCATCACTCATGTTTTTCCCATTTTTTCCAGGACCGGATCAAAGAGATAAAGGTCCTCACCCCGATGCCGGACGGGCCTTTGGGTATATAGGATTTTTCTGTAAAATTCCAGGCAGTACCGGCAATGTCCAGGTGGGCCCAGGGGGTTTTGCCCACAAATTTGGACAGATAGGCTGCGGCGGTAATGGTGCCCGCAGGTTTGCCCCCGACATTTTTGATGTCCGCCACCTTGGATTCGATCTGTTTTTCATAGTCCTTGTTCAGGGGCAGGCGCCACACCGGTTCGCCAGCCGCTTTTCCAGCGGCCAGAAGGCGTTCGGACAACGCATCACTGTTGGATACCAGGCCGGAATAATGGTGGCCCAGGCCGATGATCACCGCTCCTGTCAGGGTGGCGATATCCACCACGCAGTCGGGTGCATAGGTTTTGATGCCCCAGGCCAGGGCATCGGCCAGAAGCATGCGGCCTTCAGCATCTGTATTCACGATTTCGGATGTAACCCCGTTAAAATGGTGAATGATGTCACCCGGGTGGATGGCCCTGCTGCCGGACATGTTGTCTGTGGCCGGTACAATGGCCACCACCCTGATACCGGGTTTTTCTTCTGCCACGGCAGCCATGGTGGCCAGCACAGCAGCCCCGCCGCACATGTCGTATTTCATCTCTTCCATGCCCGCGGCCGGCTTTATGCTGATGCCCCCTGAATCAAAGGTGATGCCCTTGCCCACCAAAAGCAGGGTGTCTGATTGTTTGCCGGGATTATATTCCAGGGCCACCATGCAGGGCGGAGTGGATGATCCCTGGTTCACGCCCAGAATGCCGCCCATGCCCAGTTTTTCCATATCTTTTTTTTCCAGGCAGGTACAGGTCAGGCCATGGGTTCTGGCCAGATCAGCTGCATAATCTGCAAACTGCTTCGGGGTCCATCCGTTGCCCGGTTCATGGGCCATATCCCTTGCAGCACATGCGGCCCTGGCTGCTGTCATTCCTGTTTTCGCACCCTTGCGGACTGCTTTTACGGCGGTGTCTGAAAAGAATTTGATCTCTTTGAGCCCCTCATAATCGGTTTTTTTTCTGGTGGTTTTTTTGTACTTGGCAAACCGGTAATCCCCCAGAAGAATGCCTTCTGCCAGAGACTGGGCGATTT